>CAZIMI010000118.1:0-4735 GCA_964540325.1 uncultured Methanosarcinales archaeon
TCGTGCTGAATTAGAAAGTGCCTTAAGACAAAAAGGAGCTAGAATCTTTAGAGATATCCATGTTTCTGGTCATGCTGCGAGAGAAGATCATCGGGACTTATTTGAATTAGTTAAACCAAAACATATTATTCCTTCTCATTGCGAATATGAACTCTCTCATCATTTGGCTGATTTGGCCATTGAAATGGGTTATGTGAAAGACAAAACCGTTCATTTAATGGAAGATGGTAAGAGATTAGTCTTAACTTAACCACTCCATAACCATAATTATTATAAATCAACGTATTCTCAAGTATTTCTAGGTGATCACTATGAAATTAGTCTTAGCTGAACCTAAATATTTTAAAGATAGTATCTCAATTATCTCAGACTTAGTTACAGAAGCAAAGTTTAAAGTTAGTAATAATGGCTTAGAAATGGTGGCCATGGATCCTGCTAACGTTGCCATGGTCATCTTCAAGATGTTAAGCAGTTGCTTTACTAAATACGAAGTAAAAGAAGCTGAAGAAATTGCTATCAATCTAAACAATTTAAAACAGATTTTAAGAAGAGCAAAATCCGATGATATTCTTACTTTGGAAACAACTGAAGATAATAAACTTAAGATTCAGATGAAAAGTAATACTACCAGATCTTTTTCTATTCCTACTTTAGAGATTGATGATAAAGAACAGAAGGTTCCTGAACTGACTTTTCCAATGACTGTGGAAATGAACTCTGGTTTGCTTACAGAATCAGTTGAAGACGTTTCTGTAGTTGCTGAATCAGTTACTTTTCTGGGAGAAAAAGCTCAGTTATCCGTTAAGGCAGAAGGAGATTTAAGTAAAGCTTTCATTGAAATCAAACCGGATGAACAAACTCTAATCAGAACAGATTCGGATGATAAGTTTAAAGCTAAATTCTCTCTAGAATATCTAAAAAAGATGATCGCCGGCAATAAACTAAGCGATAAAGTTAATTTACATTTCAACACAGATTACCCGATGAAAGTTGAGTATAAGATTGTTGATCGATTGGCTTTGAGTTTTATTCTAGCGCCGAGAGTGGATAATGATTAAGAATGGGAACAGATAGTTTAGGTCAACATCTTAAAGAAAAAAGAAGATCTCTCCGAAACGGATTAATAAAAGTTGCAGTTGCTGGAACCATAGCAGCAATAGTGGGCGTTTATGCTATAAACTACTTTCAATCAAAAACTTTAGTGCAAGAACCACAAGCTCAAAAACAAACTATTTCTCCTGAAAAACAAGAAGGAACAGCAGAGAATTCCGATTTGGGATTTAGGGCTGCTTTTGATGATTATGTTAATACGCAGACTGAACTGGCTTATATCTGCGGGGCAATGAGTCAAGCTTGTCCCAATAAGAAATCCCCTTCTGAAAACTCAAGATGTGTAGAATTAATAAAAAAATATAATTCTTTAACAGATCAAGTTAAAAAAGAAGAAATAAAATTAGAGAAGAACACTGGAGATTATGGTTTAATTGAAACAATTAAAATGCCGGATTGTTTATGAAAAAGTTAAAAAATATAAAAGGAGATAATGATTAAAAATGGAAGAAAAACAAAATTTAAGAGGAAGAACAAAAAGATGGATCAAATATAACCGAACACCACTTTGTTTACTTGGTGCAATGCTTTCTATTCCTGTAGTCTTCTCAGCGCACATTTATTTTTCTCCAAAACAGCAACAACCACAAGCCCAAGAACAAACTAATCCTGCTCCAAATAACCCTAATGCAGAATTAATTCACTTCTATAAAATAATGGGGGTAACAGAAACAGTTTGCCCAGAAGAAAGCCCCCATTACAATCCTGCTTTGTGCAATGAAAAAAAGAGGGAACTTACTGACCATTTAGATAACTCTTTATACATGCGTAAATATTTTATGAATCACCCATAATTAATTTTTTCTTATTATTTCTGCATAATACCACAAAATATATAATACAAACCTAGTTTTAACATACAATGAAAAATAAACATGTTGGTTTTTTGATATTAGGGATTACAGTTATCTTTTTTTTAGTAGTAATGTCTTTCAACTATGCCCTAAAAACAATAGTTAACACTTCTTGTAGCCATGGAACAGCATGTCCAATGCACGTAACTCTTATTACCCAAGAGATTATAAGTTATGGTTTAATGGGTTTACTTGTTTTAGCAAGTTTATTTATGATTTTTCTGATGAAAGAGGAAACTGTTGTTAAAGAAATGAAAAAACACCTCTCTGAAGAAGAGAAACATAAAAAATTAGAACACTTAGATGAAGAAGAAAGAAATCTGATGAACATCATCTTGAGAGAAGACGGTTCAGTATTTCAAAGTTCTTTAGTAAATGAAACAAAATTAAGCAAAGTTAAGATTACCCGAATTCTCGACCGATTAGAAGGAAAACAATTGATAGAAAGAAAAAGACGTGGAATGAGTAATGTTATAATTTTGAAATGAGTTTATTTGGATATTTCTTGTTAAATCTATACTTACCAAACCTATGCCCCACTTCTGCCCCTAACATACCCATGGGAAAAATTGCAAAAAGTCCCAAAACGCCTAATAAAGAACGATAATTTAAAACTAATGCCACCGAGCCAACCGCAGTCAAAAATGAAGCTATCATCCCCCCACCTTCGCAATAGAAATCTTGTATCTCTTCGTATTTTTTATAATCAAAAGATTTAATTAAATTGACCAAACCATCTTCCCTTACTGGACAAAAACCATCAATCTCATTAAATAATTTCCAAGATATTTCTCTTTGTCTTTTGATTAACTTTTTAATTGAATTATTTCTAACATCCCCCAATAAATTTCCAATTTCATAACCCGCATGGGCATCAAGTAACAAGTTACCATCATAACCAATATTTAAACCATAAAAACAAGTTCCACAAACTTCTCTACCCAACTCTCTTGCAGAACTATGAGAGTGAATGATAGAATTGTCGCCTAATTTGCTTGGAACTTCTGATAAAGCTATATCTTTTCCATTTACTTTTAGGACATCTTCCAATCTTAGATTTGGATGATCTAGAGCGCACCCTGTTTGAGCCAAGGGGGCGATGCTAAAAAATATTTCTCTTTCTTTACAATATTTTTTTATTTCTAAAATATCATTAATATTGTCCTGTTGTAAAGTAGCGTGAATTGCTAACCTGTAAATATCACATTTCTCTTTCCTTTCAATTGCACCAGAATAAATTTGAGCAGCCCTTTCTAAAGCCATCATTTTACTATCTAAACTTCCAGGATTGTTATTATCTTGTTCATACTTATGCTGATCGAGAGAAAAGTGACTGAAAATTAAAGTAACGTTATGACATCTATAAAATTCTATCTCTTCTTCAGTTAAATTGTGGCCATTTGTTATTAATGTTGTTAGGTAATCTAAAGAATCGGCATGTTGGATTATTCCATTAAGATTTTTACTTAAAGTTGGTTCCCCCTCTCCCGAGATTTCCAAACACAAAGCGCCATATTCTCTTGCTTGTTCTAAAACTTTTTTAGATTCTTTCAAAGTTAAAGCATTTGTAAAACTTGAATCTCTTCGATATTCAGGCATGAAACATCTTCTACAATGAGCATCACAAAGAGGCGGTTGATTAAGCAAAAGATAAGATATTTTTCCTATTGCTGCTCTTTCGTCCAATTTTAAGCCCAATACATCCTCTAGATAATAAGGAGAAGCTTTCAATATTTTATTACTCATAAAAACATTAGTAAATTATTTAAATAAAAGATTACTTCACCTACTAAAGGGGTAAAAATATGCCAATAAGAATATTAGAAGAAATCGGCTTAACAAAAACAGAGATTAAAATATATTTAGCTTTGTTAAAATTAGGACAATCAACAACAACAAAAATTGTCAAAGAAGCTCGGATTCACGCCTCTAAAGTTTACGAATTCCTAAATAAACTTATTCAGAAAGGATTAGTTTCTTATGTTATTAAATCTAACAAAAAGCACTTTACAGCTACAGATCCGGAAAATCTTAAGAATTTTCTTAAGGAGAAACAAAGAAAGATTAGCGAACAAGAGATAAAAGTAGAAAAAATGCTTCCACAATTGAAAAACATTCAGAAAAAACAAAATTACCAAATAAAATCAGAGATTTATGAAGGTTTAAGCGGAGCCAAATCAATATATGAAAAAATTATTTCTACTTTAAAGAAAGGAGAAACACAATATATTATTGGTGCCCCCAGAATAGGAAATGAGAAAGTTGAAGGCTTTCTATTAGATTGGCACAAAAAAAGAATAAAAAAAGGAATTAGATGTAAGTATATCTACGATTCTAATGTTAAAGATTATGGGAAAATTAGGGAAGAAATGAAATATACCCAAGTGCGATATTTACCCAAGAAAACAATTTCACCTGTTTGGATTGAAATTTTCAAAGATAATATTATTATCGGCCATATTAAAGATTATAATGCCATCCTTTTCTTAATTCAAGATAAAGAAATTGCTAAGAGTTATTTAGATTATTTTAAGCTTATTTGGAAAATATCTAAGAAATAAATTAAAAAATAAAACCTATATCTTCAAAGCTTTCATGATTCGGTCAAGTTTCTTATTAATCTGTTCCAATTGCTTAGAATTATCTTTTCCGCCTCTGGAATCAGATTTAGAATCGCCTTTCTTAAAACAATCACTGCAATAGATTGGTTTGTTTGAAGTTGGTTTAAACGGAACTTCGCATTTAGTTTTACATCTGTCACAAACTACTTC
>CAZIMI010000119.1:0-4721 GCA_964540325.1 uncultured Methanosarcinales archaeon
GGCTGAACTTTTCTAATTTTGGCTTTCTTAACATATTTACGTGTTCTTAAAAACCTGGGCGCTCTTGCACCGAACCTAAGTAATCTTAATAATCTACCATAACGAGCAAAACGAGCAAACCTGGCAATTCTAGCTAAAATACGAATTCCTCTCAAAGCTCTGATTAAAGCAAGACCTTCAATTCCTAAAAAGATTAAATTGAAAGGAATAGTAGCAATAATATCAAGAATGTGTTTTTTGACAAATGGGAAGAAATGAGGGGTTTCAAACCAGCGGTAATATAAATCAATAGCAAAAATAACAACCACATAAACATCAAAAATGTCAATGAAAATGGACATTCCTTTTCCGACACCATAAAAAAGTTCAATAATGGTAACAACTAGAAGGAGAACTAAGGACGGAGGAATTAATAATTGAATTGTTTTGTCTAATTTACTTCTTGCCATTAACTATATCCTCTTTTTGTGGTTATTATTCCTTAAGAGTATTTAAACTTTTTTACCATGAATAAAAACATGCCGCCATAATAAGCCCTGTTTTTTAACAATATCTACTTTAAAACCTGCTGCTTTAAACATTCTTTTAAGTTTCTTTTCATCACTGATCCAAGCCACGTTAGGAATAAAATAAAAGAAACGGTCATAATCTAAGAAAACCACTCGGCCATTTTTTCTGACTTTCTTACCTAGATGTTTCAGAACAATTTCTGGTTTCTGTAAGTAAGATAAGACCCCGGTAGAAATTAAGACATCAATCTCTGGCAGTTTAATTGAAGTTTTAAAATGGTCAAGATGTTTATGATGGAAAAACTTTACTTGTTTATGTTTCTTCATGTGAGAAGCAGCTACTCGAAGATTATGTTCAATGATATCAAAAGCATAAACTTTTCCCCGAGGTAAAACTCTTTTTGATAATCTTCTGGTTATTGTGCCTACAGAACAGCCAAACTCAAGCACAGTTTTATTTTTCAAGTCTCCTAGCATTAAAAAAATGCGTTTTCTTAAACTTAGTGGAAAGAAAAAGTTTTCAAAAATAACTAAAACGTAAGATAACCTTTCATTAACGCCATAAATCGCTTTTGAATCGTGGTACATCTCAACCAACAAATAAGCAGGAATTCCTAAGAAAATTAAAGATAATGCTACTTTAAGAATGTTTAAAGCGCCGGGAGTATGGGTTAACCACATTCCAATCAAGAAGAGCATAAATAAAGCCACTAAAATCGGACCAACTTTACCAAAAGGAACAGTAAAATAACGTTTCTGATGTGGTTTTTTGTACCTTAAAACTACAAGACTAATCAAAACAAATGAATAAGCAATAAGCACTATTGGTACCAGAAGATGTAACATTGTAGTATAAGAACCGGCCCCAACAATAACCAAAACAGTAGTAAGAATTGTCTGAAAAATTATTGCCCTGTGCGGGGTTAGATTTTTATGATGAATTACTGCAAACTGTTCCAGAAACAATTTATCCTTAGCCATTGCTAATAATAATCTCGGAGCAGAAACTACCCAACCGGCCACAGAACCGATAATTGCCAAATAAACGAGGATTGTAAAAACTGTTCCCCCGCTTAAACCATAATGTAAAATTCCCAAGTCAGTTAAAGGGGTAGTGGAAATTCCAAAAATGTTCCAAGGCATTACGCCAAGAGAAGTGACAACAAAACCAATACAAATTAAAGCGATAATTACTGTTCCCCAAATTAAAGCTTTAGGCATTACTCTTTGACCATCTTTAGTTTCTTCTGCAAGAAAAGTAGCAGTTTCCCAACCAAAAAAAGTTTCCGCAATTAAAAAAATTGTTAAGATTAACGAAGAGGCAGGAAAAACAAAGAACGGTTTGAAATTTCCGATATTGAATTTAAAAATTCCGGGAACCAATAAGCCGAAAAGAGCAATTAAAGTGATGAAAGCAAAAATAATTAACATGATTGCACTAGTTTGCATTCCACGGAAAGCAATATAATTGAAAAGGAAAACCATTGACAAAGATAAAGCAATCTTGATCCAAATTGATCCGAAAGGAAAAACGTATTGAACAGCACCAACAACTAGCATAGCAATAGTAACATTACCAGCAATAACTGTCATCCAGCCAATGATAAATGAAAAGAACCTTCCGTAAGCTTGTTTACAAAACTCGTAGATTCCTCCCGATTTTGGAAACATTGAAGAAAGTTCACCGAAACACATTGCGATATAAATTGAAATTAATGAAAGTATTATCCAAGAAATAATTGATGCCGGGCCGGCTGCACCTGCACCTACTGCTGGCAGAAAGAAAATTCCTGTACCCATAATAGAGTTAATGGTAATTAATAGAATTGCCGGATAACTTAATACTTTTCTCAGTGCCGGCATACTATTTCCCCTTTATGTGTTTTTTCTTCACTGAGAGAAGTAAAGTGAACTTGTTCACTGCTTACTTTTTTTAATTCTGCCATCTTTTTTAAAAAGTTTTTTTTTTTGTTTATAAAGGTAACGTCAAAGAAAACAAACCATTACCTTTCATAAAAAGTAATAGAAATTAACATTGTTTTCTGACTCTTCTTTATTTAATCTAAGTGAAAAATCATAAAAAAGAAGATTTTAAATATGATTGAAATATGACTAAGAATATAAAAAAGAGGTGAAAGAAAAATGACTGTTATGGGAGCATCTGCAATTTCAGGAATGACTGGAATAGCAATATTAGGGTTATTAGTGATTTCTATTTGGAGCTTAATTTGGAAAGGTTTTGCATTATGGCACTCCGCTAAGAACAAACAGAAAGGCTGGTTTATTGCCGTGTTAATTCTAAATACCATGGGTTTACTGCCGATAATTTATCTGTTGTGGTTTAAACCTAAATGTGAAGAATGTACTGTTAAGATTGAACCAGTGAAGAAAACAACTAAGAAGAGAAAATCTAAATCTTAAACTCTTCTATTTCTAATTTCCCTTTCTTAATTTTTAGATTGTATTCCTTACGATCATTAAATTTGCATAATTTAGTTACAACCTCTGGTAAAAGAATTCTTTCTCCTCGAAATTGTAAGTTAGTAATCACTTCCTGAGCAGCTGCTCCGTTTATATCTTCCAACTTCATTTCTTCCATGGCTTTCTTTTCTTTTGCTCTTTTGTCTTTCTTAACTACTGCTTCCGTTTCTAAGAAAAAATGCTTAGCAATTGCATTAGGGATATCAATATCAACAGCTTTACTCAAGCCTTGTAATCCAGGAGAAATGTTTGCTTCAATGACTAAAGGGCCAAGCGGACTTTCTAAAATATCTACACCACAAACATCAGATTTTAAAGCTTTAGCGGTATCTAAAGCAATATTAATTAAATCTCTAGTCAGTTCAACAGCTTCCCCGGTACCACCAGCATGAATGTTTGAACGTTTCTCTTCTTTTTGTGCTTTACGTTTCATCGCTGCCACAACTTTATTACCAACAACTAAAGCTCTAACATCACTGCCGCCAGTTTCAATATATTCCTGAACAATAAACGGCTGGTTTAACGCTCCAAGAGCATCTAAGAGAGAAGCAGCAGAACTTTTTGAGTCTGCAAACATTACCCCTTTTCCTTGAGTTCCTTCCGGAAACTTCATCACAATCGGATAATTGACTTTATCAAGCAATTCTTTTGCTGCTTCAATTGTAGAAGAAACATAAGTTTTTGGCATTGGAATATTATGTTGCTGTAAAGCCAAATGAGTTAATAATTTGTTATGAACAACAGTAAAAGAACTTCCTGCTATGGGCATGTAAGGAACTTTCCCTTCCAACATATTAGCGATTGAAGCTAGTAGGTTAGCATACCGAAAAGAACCTTTAACATAAACACAATCGTAATTCTTCAGTGGATTCCCCTGATAAAGTATACCCCCATCTTTACCCATACTTACTTCGATTTCTTTCAGTTGAATCATGTCAACTTTTTTAAAATACTTTTTCATGGCATCAGCTACCATTTTTGAACTTGTACTCCCTAAAGAAATAATAGCAGCTTTCATGATCTTACCCCTTTGTTCGGATCAATTAAAAACTTACCTTTTTGTAAAATATTTTGCCCAATTAAAACCGGATAAGTCATATGGGCACGATCAGCTAAAGTGAACTCTTCTTCAATAATATCCCCATTAATTTTTACTTTTGCCATAATAATCGGTCTCCTTTTTATTCCGGATGCAGATTTAACTATCTTCGTCCTTGTTATTGGTCCTAAGCCTAATCTGGCAGACAACTTTAAATCGATAGAAGATGCAGTTGCTCCCGAATCTATTCTAGCGATGACCTTTTCTTCTTTTTCCGGGCCGATTATTGTAATCTCTTCGGTTAAACCTAAAATAATCCTTTTTTCAGTCATAAGAGGGATTATCCTATTTTGTTTTATAAGGTTTTTGGAAATTTTTAATTTTCTAAAACCCCAAAAGGCTTTGCCTTTGCTTGGGTTTTTGGTGTTGATAAGGGCTTTACTAATTTAGGGGAGGTGGGTGGGAAGGAGCGATTTAAAGAAGTGAATAAAATTGCACATTTTTTACAAAGTAAAAAATAGTAGGTGCAATTTTGCCTGGGAGTCTGCTCTAGTAAAGCCCTAAATAAAGTTACTTCTAAGCAAAACATTTTTAAACCAAACACGTATTTTCAGAATTAGTAGTGCCCCGATGGTGTAGATAACCTTATGCTTAGCACGATCATTACTAACATTCTGCACTTTCGGCTTTCC
>CAZIMI010000120.1:0-4702 GCA_964540325.1 uncultured Methanosarcinales archaeon
ATGAGAGTAACGAATGCACCTGAAAGGCAGTAAGAAAATTTCATATAACATTGGAATTATGCGAAGTTGTTTATATCCGTTAGGATAATAAACAATTTGGGTGAAGAGGAATGCCCTACGTAGTGGGGCATGGAACGTAACCGCATAATTCCTGTTATATACCTCCGACTACGAAGTGGGAGGAGCCGAAGGAGTCTTTTGTTACCATAAATCCATGCTATTGCCGTAGTTTTTTTAATGGGATATTTTACCACGAAGTGGACTAATTGTCCGAAGGACGGGGGGAATCTGGTTTTTTTGTTTTTATAATTTAGAGAAAAGTAACCCTGCGACTATTAATCCAATTCCAAAAGCCTTGTACCAAAATCCAGGTACCGCAATTGTTACTACAACACCAGCAAGTACCGCCATTGCTGTTGCACCTAACTGTATTTTATTATCTGACATTTGAAATAATCAGGAATTATAGTTTATAATCATTATGCTCTTATAACTCTATTTTTTTTTAGTAAATTATATAAGAATGGTAGAAAAACACTTATTATGGTTATTGAATTCAATAAAGTAGTACGCAAGGACCAATATGGTAAAATTATTTCTGATACCTCTGATCTAAAAATCGAAAATGGAAAAATGTCAGGGGTTGCAGTTGATAATTTAAAAAGTGATATTTTAAATTCAATAAGTAAGGAAATTATCAACCCTCAGAACGAAGCCATAAAACAAGAATTAGAAGCAATTAAAAGTGCTATTTCTGAAAATAATGAAAGTCTTCTAAGGTTTGCATTGAAAAAGCTAATTGAGAAAGGGGCAGATAAAGGTGTTGACATTGTTGTCAAAATGCTTTTGGCATATATTGGAGTTGAATTATGAGATGGTAACATTAACTAAATCCAAATATTTCAAAGGAGAACAATGTCAAAGACTTCTCTGGTTTGCAAATAAGAAGCAACTTCCAGAAGTTTCTCTATTTGATCAACATAAATTTGATCAAGGACCTATTTTTGAAGAATATGTTAAGAAAAATTATCCTGAAGGATTTGAATTAGGTAATCTTGATTTCAATGAAAACATTGAAGCAACTCAAGAAGCCGTCAAAAAGAAAAAAATGATTTTTGAAGCAGGGTTCAAAGTAGACGAACTCTTTGTAAGAGCAGATATTTTAGAACCTAATGGGGATGGATGGAACTTATATGAGATAAAAGCATCTTCTGATGAAAAGAAGATTAAAATTTATTTCTCAGATTTAGCATTTCAAAAGTTTGTAATTGAAAAAGCAGGATTAAAAATTAAAAACTGTTTTATTCTCAAACTTAATAAAGAATATGTTAAGGAAGGAGAGATTGATTCCAAGCAGTTAGTTGAGAAACATGATGTTACTAAACAAGTTGAAGATATCAAGAATATTGAAGAAAATGCTCAAAAATATTTAGAAACTATCAAGGACGAAGATGAAGCACCAATTACAATTTCAGTAAATTGTAATAAACCATATCCATGCCCTCTTAAGAAACATTGTTGGGGAACTTTACCAACAAATAATGTTTTACATTTAACTAAATGGCAACAATACTGGAAGTTTTTCCATCAAGGAATTATTGATATGAAAGATATTCCAAAAGAAGCCATGCTAACTGATAAAGATAAAGTTATTAGTAATGCTGCTGTAAAACAGAAAATAGCTGTTTCTAAAGAGCATATTAAACATTTTATGAAAACATTACATTATCCTCTATATCATTTTGACTTTGAAACTTTTGACGAAGCTGTTCCTAGATATGACAAATCAAGACCATATCAAAAAATTCCATTTCAATATAGTTTACATATTGAACATGAAGATGGAAAACTAGAGCATTTTGAATATTTAGCAGACGGAGATGAAGATCCAAGAATTAAGTTGCTAGAGCAACTCCAAAATGAGATTAAAGGAACTGGATCGGTTGTTGTTTTCAACAAATCTTTTGAGAATGGAGTTTTTAATAAACTAGCCATAGATTTTCCTGAACACGCAGATTGGATTCAAAATGTTTTAGATAGGATTGTTGATTTAGCCGTGCCATTTCAAAATTTCTATTATTACAACCCTGTTCAAAAAGGAAGCTACTCCATTAAGAAAGTTCTTCCTGCTATTACTGGCAAGGGTTATGAAAACCTAGAAATTAATAATGGTGGAGATGCTTCTGCTGAGTATTTTAACACTTTCATTAAGAAGAAAGAAAAGAATGAGAAACTCCGTAAAAATTTGTTAATATATTGTGGGTTAGATACAGAAGCAATGGTCTGGATAGTGAAAGAGTTGAGGACATTAATTAAATGACCCACTGGACACATCAAATTTGTGTTTATTTGTTCGTAAAAAAGTGACCCACTACCCACTGGACAAGTGCGGGTAGAATTTATAAAGGATTACATCTTTTTATATTAAAAATGAGGACGATAGATCTGTTTGCAGGAGTTGGAGGTGTTAGGTTAGGTTTTGAAAGAGCCGGCTTTAATACTGTTTTTGCTAATGATTTTGAACCTGCATGCAAGGAAACTTATGATTTGAATTCTAAAGAAGCAAATTTAACCATTGCCGATATAAATAAATTAAGAATAAGTGATATCCCAAAATTTGATCTACTTTTAGGTGGATTTCCATGTCAAGCATTTAGTATAGCAGGCCATAGAAAAGGCTTCGATGATGATAAAGGAAGAGGGGGATTGTTTTTTAGAGTAGCCGAAATAATTGCAGAAAGAAAACCAAAGGCAGTTTTCTTAGAAAATGTTAAAAATTTGAAAACTCATGATAATGGAAAAACGTTTAATGTGATCAAAAAATCACTTGAGGACATGGGCTATTATGTAAAATCTGAAATTCTCAATAGTATGACTCACGGAAATGTTCCTCAAAATAGAGAACGGATTTTTATTGTGGGATTTTTAGATAAAAAAAGTTTTGATAAATTTAAATTTCCTAAAGAAGTAGATTTAACAACAAATTTCAGAGAATTATTAGATACTTCTGTAGATGGAAAATACTATTATAATGGAAAAACTCTTTACAGCAGATTAAAAAATGATATCACAAGTAAAGATAGAGTTTATCAATGGAGAAGAAGATATGTGAGGGAAAATAAAAGTGGGGTTGTTCCTACTTTGACTGCAAATATGGGAACTGGCGGACACAATGTTCCAATCATTCTTGACGATAAAGGAATAAGAAAATTAACCCCTAAGGAATGTTTCCTAATGCAAGGATTTCCAAGAAATTTTAAGTTACCAAAGATAGCGGACTCTAAATTATATCAACAAGCTGGAAATAGTGTTTCTGTTCCAGTAGTAGAAAGAATTGCTATGGAAATGAAGCGGGTGTTGTAAAATTGGATTCTTCTTTGAAATATTATCAAAAAATGCTTAAAATTTTAGGTTCTTTAACTGGCCTATTTTCAGAAAGTGATGTGCCCTATTTGAATTATAGAGTTACAGAAAATTTGTTTTGTAAGGCATTCTCAGCAAATAATCTTTCACGATCAGATGTTTCTGCTGATGCTTGTTTAGATAATGTTGGAATTGGGATAAAAACTTTTCTTAATCAAAATGGAAAATCCTTACAAAAAGTTGCTGAATTTAATAAGCAGAATATTAATTTTCGTGGTTTAAAAGGCAAAGAAATAATTATTAATATTTCTCATCTCAGAAATGAAAGAATTGATGCAACTAAGAGAATTTATGGTTTGAATTCTATGAAATACCATTGTATTGTTAGAGAAAAAGGAAAAATTATGGTTTATGAAACTGACTTTGATTTAATTGATATTGACAAAATTCATTCAATAAAAGAAAACAAAAACACTATTCAATTTTTTGATTCAAAGAATGAATATTCTTTTAACATTACTAAAAGTACTTTATACAAGAGATTCATCACAAAAAATGTATTTTTAGAGGTAGATGTTAAAATTATTGATGATCCATTTGAAGTTTTGGAAGATAAATTTCTGAAAGTAAAAGAAGTTTATTTTTCTAAAGACATTAAAGATAAACCATTTGTTGTTCTACCATTATACTCACCTAAAAGTCAAACAGTTCAACCAAAGAGTAGTTTAAACCAATGGAATGCAGAAGGAAGAAAGAGAGATCCAAACGAGATTTATATTGCCATTCCTAGTTGGATTCACAAAAGATTTCCAGGGTTCTTTTTACCGAGAGATCAAAATTTCAATTTAATTCTTCCAGATGGAGACATATTAGAAGCAAAAGTTTGTCAAGATGGTTCTAAAGCATTAATGAGCAAACATAATGCTGATCTTGGAAAGTGGTTGTTAAGAGATGTTCTTAATTTAAAAGAAGGCCAATTATTGACATATAAAAAATTGTTAGAGATTGGTTTAGATTCTGTATATATTGAGAGGGTTGATTCTAGAACTTATGCTATTGATTTTAGGCCATCTGGCACATATGAAAAGTTTGTAGAAGATAGTCAGTAGTTTTTCTTTTTTACCAGATTTCCCCCCCCCATTAAAAAAATTTGGGAGAACGAAGTGAACCGTTAAATCATCGTTATGCTCAATTTCAATTGAGTTTTTTTCTTTTCACGATTTAACGAAGGCAATAGCATTTTTAGTATTTATGGCGTGCCTCGTAGAGGTAACAAAAGATTGTATATAACGTCGCATATATGTGACGTTGTTTAAGTTTGAGCGTAGCGAGAACATTA
>CAZIMI010000121.1:0-4694 GCA_964540325.1 uncultured Methanosarcinales archaeon
GGGGGGAATCGGGTTTTTTTAGTTTTTAGTTAGTTTTTATTTTATAAATGGGGGAATCGTACTTTTAAATAGTAAATTATATAATTGGGTGGCTATTATGGTACTAAATGGCAGACATATTTACACCCTATAGTAAAACAATAATGCAGTTATTTGAAGGAAGTTCTTATTATCAAGTTCCTGATTATCAAAGACCCTATGCTTGGGGAGATGAGCAAGTTGAACAACTTTGGGAGGATATTTTAATTGCATTTCAAGAAGGAATGGAAGAATATTTTTTGGGTTCAATTATTTTAACTATTAATAAACAAAACTCTAAAGCATTAGATATTATTGATGGTCAACAGAGATTAACTACATTAATGATTCTGTTTTGCTGTCTTCGTGATTTACATTTTAATGATGTTGATGATAGTAGAAGTAAAAATAAGATTCTTGGAAGAATTATGGATATGGAAACGCATAGTAATAGGTTAACTTTCAGAACTCAACAACAAAATCAAAATTATTTTGAGCAAGAGATTGTGAAATCAATTAACTTTGACAAGAAATATACTAAACAAGAATTGAAATCTAATGTGTTTCTAAACACTGCTTTTATTTTTAAGGAAAAAATAGAAGAACTAAAGGCAGAAGGTGATGAAACTCTTGAGAGATTTACAGATTACTTGTTGGATAATGTTAGAATAATAGCAATTCAATGTTCTAATCAATCATTTGCAATTAAATTGTTCCAAGTTCTTAACAATAGAGGGTTAGACTTAACTGCAGCTGATTTAATTAAAAGTTTCTTAATGAGTAAGCTTCCAAGTGAGGATGATTTTCCTACATTTGTACAAGATTGGATAGCAATTGAAGAAAAATCAAAAGAACTAAATGAAAAATTAAATGACTTACTAACATATTATGAATATTATCTTTTGGCAAGTAATCCTAAACGTGCTTTATATGATGAATTAGAAGCTAAGTTTAGAAATGAAGATCCTAAGGAAGTAATTCATAAGTTTAGAACTTTGTTGGAAAAGTTTGGTGATATACAACATCAAAAATCTAAAGAATTCTACACATTAAAATACTTGAAGCATGATGTTTATTGGAAGTCTATCTTAATTGCAGCAAAACTTGAAGGTTGGGATAAGAATCAGTTTAATCAACTTCAGACTCTAGTGAGAAATTTTTATTATCTCTATTGGATTGCTGAATATACAACTTATAAAACTAAGCAAACATCATTTAATTTAATTGCATGGATTAAGGAAGGAAAAGATTTAGATTATATCAAAGATAAATTAGGTGAAAGATTAGTAATTGATAAGGTTTACCGAAGAGTAATCCAAAATATTGAGGATGATTCCTACCACGAAGCATGGTGTAAACCTACTTTATTATTATTGGAATACTATCGGACAGATAACTCTAATGTTAGTTTTATAGAAATGGATAATAGTCTCCATGTAGAACATATTCTACCGCAAGGATTCTCTTCTATCAAATATTGGACAGATTTGTATGAAGAAGCAGATGCGGATAGGTTAGTTAATAAGTTTGGGAATTTGACTTTGTTATCTGGAAATAAGAATATTAAAGCAAGTAATAAACCATTTTTTGATAAGAAAGAGATCTATGAAGGAAAAGGATTTGATGGTATATCAGGATTCATACTTACCCAAGAAATAGTAAATCAGATGAAAGAAGGGGAAAATTGGACTGCCGAAAAAATTTCAGAAAGAAAGAAAAAATTATTAACCGAATTAGGTCAAATTCTAGATTTTGACCCATTTAAGGATTATAGTGAAGACGAAGAGGACGAAGTAAGTGAATCAACAAAGGAAATTTATGATCTTCTTGAAAATGAGATCTTGCCTTTAGGTGACGATATTGAAATAAAAAAACAAAAGTTTTATACTGCTTTTAAGAGAGGAAGAAATTTTTGTTGTGTTGAAATTCAAATGAATCAGTTGAAAATTCATTTATCTTTGGATAAAGATAAATTAGAAGATCCTAAGAATTTAGTAAAAGATGTTACTAATATAGGGCATTATGGGACAGGTAATTCTCAGGTACTTTTAAGTTCAATAGAAGATATATCTGATGTGGTTGCTTTGATTAAACAAAGTTATGAGGCAATAGGGGAAGAAACTTCTTATGATCTAAGTTATTTAAAAGAAGAAATGATTCCTCGGTCTTTTGAATTGTATGTTTCTTTTAAAGAAGAGCTTACTAAAATAACAAAATATGATGAAAAAATAAACAAATATTTTGTAGGTTTCAAGAATCATTCACATTATTTTGTTACTCTTAATTGGCGTAATTATGGGTTGTTTGTTGAGATACATGATGTCAAAAAACAACCTGCTGAAGAATACAAAAATGTTACTTATTATAGCAAATATAATTCAATAGTTATTAAGGTTGAATCTAATGAAGATCTTGCTAATTTACATTTAGTAAAATTGTCAAAAAGATATAAAGATGACTACACTATCTAAATCAGCATATATGAAAGGACAGCAATGTCAAAGATTACTTTGGTTTGCAGATAGAAAGCAACTTCCAGAAGTATCTCTTGCAGATCAGCATAAGTTTGATCAAGGTCATGATTTTGAGAAATATGTTTATCTTCTTTTTCCTAATGCTGTTGATTTATCTGGAACAAGAGGAAAGGAAAATATTGAAAAGACTCAAGAAGCTATCAAAAAGAAGAAAACTATTTTTGAAGCAGGAGTTAAATTTGAGGATTTATTTGTTAGGTCAGATATTTTTGAGCCAGTTGGAGATAAATGGAATTTATATGAAATAAAATCTACAACAGAAGTAAAGAAACAACATATTCCAGACTTGGCATTTCAAAAATACGTTTTAGAAAAAGCTGGTTTCAAAATCAATAAATGTTTCGTGATATTTCTAAACAAAGAATATGTAAAGAAAGGCAAAATCAAAGCCAAAGAGTTAATCTCTAAAGAGGATGTTACTGAAAAAGTAGGAATTATTGATGATATTGAAGAAAATGCTAAGCAATATTTAGAAACTATCAAAGATGAATGTGAGCCACCAATTAAGATAACTGTTAATTGTAACAAACCATATCCATGTGCATTAAAAGAGCATTGTTGGGGAACACTTTCGACAAATAATGTTTTACATCTTACAAATTGGCGACAATACTGGAAGTTTTTCCATTCAGGAATTATTGACATGAAAGAGATTCCTAAAACTGAAAAGTTAAATAGTAAAGATGAGAATATTAAGAAAGCACATTTGGGTTGTCAGGTTGTTGTTGATAAGGAAGCAATCAAACATTTTATTAACACTTTGAAGTTTCCTCTTTATCATTTTGATTTTGAAACATTTGATACTGCTGTTCCTATTTATGATAAATCAAGACCATATCAAAAAATTCCATTTCAATATTCTTTACATATTCAACATGAAGATGGAAAGTTAGAACATTTTGAATATCTTGCAGATGGAAAAGAAGATCCTCGTTTGAAATTATTAGAACAGCTTAAAGGAGAAATTGAAGGAAAAGGTTCTGTTGTTGTTTTCAACAAATCATTTGAAGTTATGGTTTTAACAAAACTTGCAGAGGATTTTCCAGAACATAAAGTTTGGATTAACAAAGTTTTAGGTCGTATAGTTGATTTGGCTGTTCCATTTCAAAACTTCCATTATTATTGTCCTACACAAAAAGGAAAATATTCAATTAAGAAAGTTCTTCCTGCTATTACTGGAAAAGGTTATGAAAATTTAGAGATTAATAATGGTGGAGATGCTTCCATAATGTATTTTAATTCACACATTAAGAATAAAGAAGAAGTTCATAATAAATTAAGACAAGATTTGCTTAATTATTGTGGATTGGATACTGAGGGAATGGTTTGGATAGTAGATGAGTTGAAGAAATTGGTGAAATAAAATGGATCAAAAAGAGATATTAATTGAATTTGTAAAGAAGCAGAAAGATGATGACTTATGGTTGTTGTTTGCAGAATCCAAATGTGAATTAAGAGAGAGAAATCTAATTAGAACTTCAAATATTGTTGGTGAAAGAGGAGAGCAGGTAGCGATTGATTTTTATTCTAACACTCCCAATTTACCAAAACTTCAAGCAGCTCCAGAAAGCACACAAAATATTGACGCAATATCAATTAATGGAGAAAGATACAGTATTAAAACAATAACTTATCCTAGTAAGACTACTGGTGTATTCTTCGGATTAAATCCAAAAAACTCAGAAGAAAAAGACAAACAAAAATTTGAATACTTATTAGTTGTGGTTTTAGATAAGAAGTTACAACCATTAAAGATAATTGAGGCTTCATGGGAAACATTTTATAAGTTTAAAGGATGGCATTCAAGAATGAACGCTTGGAATATCTCATTAACTAAAGCATTTCTTAATGACTCTAAAATTATTTTTAACAAAGATTAACTATATATAAAATTCCCACTATACAGCTGTGGATAAGATTTATAAATCATGAAGGATATAAGATAAAATATACTAAAAGGGTGGTAAAATGGTAACAAATATACTTAAAGCGATAATATCAATTAAAAATTCATCCAATTTTGACTTATCAAAAATTAATGTTATTTCTAAAGATAGGGCTTCAGCTATGAATCGTGCTAATAATATGGGTGATGCATTAGAATTTTTTACAAAAGATGCTTTTTGTAATACTTTTGAAGAA
>CAZIMI010000122.1:0-4630 GCA_964540325.1 uncultured Methanosarcinales archaeon
AATTTGATCATGAATTTGTAGTTGAAGATAAATGGGGTTTGATGCATAATAAATTCTGTATTATTGACGGAAAGAAAATATTTACTGGTTCAATGAACCCAACTAATAACGGTGTGAATAAAAATAATAATAATTTGATTCTAATTGAATCTTCAGTTTTAGCTGCGAATTATGAAGCAGAGTTTCAAGAAATGTGGGCAGGTACGTTTAAGAAAGGTGATTCTGTTCTGAATCCAGTAATTGAATTAGACGGAATTACAATTAAAAACTATTTCTGTCCAGACGACTCCTGTGCAGAGAAAGTAAAAGATGAACTAAAGAAAGCAAAGAAATCTATTCATTTCATGACTTTCTCGTTTACAAATGATGGAATTGGAAATATTATTCTATTAAAGAGTTTAGAAAACATAACAATTCAGGGAGTAATGGAAGCCAGACAGGTAACTAAGTATTCTGTTTACGAATTGTTAAAGTATCAGGGGATTGATGTGGTTAAAGATGGCAATAAACAGAACATGCACCATAAAGTTTTCGTGGTGGATAGCTTATGCGTAATTACAGGAAGCATGAATCCTACAGGAGGAGGAGACACTCGTAACGATGAAAACGTATTAGTAATCTGTGATGAGGGAATTGCTAAATTGTTTATGGGAGAGTATGAGAAGGTAAGGGGAGAAGCGGAAAATATTTAGTTTTCTCTCTTGAACTTAACTAAATATATCCCTAAGAAGAGACGGTTTCGTATGTTTTGTTGGAGAATCTCCAACAATCACTACAAAATAGAGTTAACCTGTTTTAAATTGAAAAGCATGATTTTCTGGAGATGCTCAAAAAATACTTTGTCATTTCTTTTAAGATGTTTCTTGGTGTTAATCATATATTCATCCAGCAAACCGAAAGGAATGTCTAGGAAAGGAATTCCCTGAAATTGTAAAATATGAAACATTAGTAATCTTGTAGTTCGGCTGTTGCCGTCTCCAAAAGGATGAATGTGTTGAAATTCATTATGGAAATACGCTGCGAATTGGAGGGTTTTGCTTGGATTATTTTTTTTGGAAATAAATGCCTGATATTCTCTAAACAATTTATCTAATTTTGATCTGATATCCCCAAACTTAGCCACCTTAAAATTAGGGTTGCCTTTGATATATACTTTATAATTTCTAATCTTACCAGCAATTCCAGGATTATGAGCCATGGTAGTTTGATGGTAGCCTAAAATAGTTTGAAGGGTTAAAGGTTCTTTGGCTAAACTATCTTCGATCATCTGGAGGATAGCTTTCTGATAATTCTTAACTTCATCAACATGTTCAATATTTAAGTTCTTAGGAATAACATTATGTTTTAAGATTTTAAATGTATCAGAAAGAGTAATCGGATTCCCTTCTAGAGAAAGACTGTGATGAACGAAATAAATTTCTAATTTACCTAAGATTCTTCTATAACCTGCCTCGTTCCCGGACCTCATTCTACGAAAGATTCTTAATTCTGCTTCAATCTCTTTAATATAGTCAACTTCTTTAATCCTGGGTTTGAAATTAAAATAAGTTAAGAGATTTTTGACAAGAGCATTATAAAAAAGTTTAATCTTTAGCGGCTTGTTAGACAAAACAAGAATAAGACCATATTTATTCAAGAAGTCAATATACTTGTTTAATGTTCGGGAATTAAGTTTGCTGTTTTTTAATTCGATTTCACCCTTGCTTAAAGCAAGATCAAGAAAATTAACTAACTTTTTATCAAGCAGCAAATTATAATTCAAATCATTATGAAGACAAAAACTAATCAGCCTAAAAAGTTGGGTGGCTTTTTGAGAGACTTTTCCCTGAAAACCTGTCTTGACTTTAACTAATAGTTTCTCTTTAACTAATTGGGTTAAAAACCGATGAACAATATTGTAATGGCTTTTATCCTTGCCAAACTTCTTAACAACTTCAATTGGTTTAACCGGGTTTCTTTTGCCATAAACCACTTCAAAAACATCATATTTGGTGACCATTGTTATAAGAAAATTTAGACATTTATAAACTTTCCTATTTTGCACCATTTGTTGGAGAATATACAACAATTACTACAAAATAGGAGTTATTTAGTAATGGTTACTGCGTTTCATACTTTTTTGATACCAAATAGCTTTTTTAATTGGAGGAACCATTGTAACTGGAAGCATGAACCCTACTGGCGGCGGTGATAAGAGAAATGATGAGAATGTTTTGATAATTACAGATAAAGATATCGCTGAGAAGTTTATGGAAGAGTTTTTTAGGGTTTTTGCTGAAGCAAACTGAAGTGTTTGTGAAGTCTCATAAGTGATGACCTAATTTTACTATAGAAATATATATAAACTCAAACTATTCTCATTTAGATATGCCAAAAAAAGTTGCTGATCAGATTAAAAAATTATTAATAGATAGTGAGAAGGATAAAGCACAATTAGGTGCTCTTGAAAAATACATTGATGATTTAATAGCAGAACTAGAAAGATTAGATAAGTGGATTTCCGAATATAATTATGAAAAAGACCAGATGGACTTAACTGCCATCATAGATTCTCTTTTTGATGTTTGGAAATCACTGTCAACGACTGAAAGGAGACAATTCAAAAAATCTAAAAAAGTTATTGAAGATTTAGAAATCATAGAAGATAAGACTGATAACAAAAAATTAAAATCTGCTCTCAAAAAGTTAGAAAAGGAGTTCACCTTAGAGCAGAACACTTTACTTAAAGCATTTTCTAAACATGTTGGCAAAGTTAAAGAACAACTTGAAGAATTGAAAAAGAGTAGATCATATACAACATTAGACGAAGGCTACTCTAAAACGCTAAAATATCTTGAAAATGACATTGGGGATTTAGAACATGAACTTGAAGAATTGAAGAAATTCGCTTTAAGTTCAATAAACACACTGCAAAAAATTGGAGAAACTCTTCCTAGATTATCACTACCAAAAAAGATAACCTCATTTGATAATCCAAATAAGGATGAAATTGGTATTGCTAGTCCCCATGGACGTGGATACACTCATCTTTTTAGTGAATACACCCGATCTTTTAGTATAATGGAATGTCCTCGGGCTTGGAGAGTAGTAAAAAGAAAACTAAAAGGACAGGTATTAATAGATTTAGGGTGTGGACTAAATTATGGGAAAATAATCCGTATTGCTTCTAAAGTAAAAGTTGCCAAATATTATGGCGTTGACAAAGTAATTAATAAAGAAAGCCACTATGTTGTAGAAGGGGTGGAAGTTAATCTATTTAATAAAGACATGCTTGAATTTTGTTCTAAACTTACCACTAACAGTTGCAATTTTGTTATGAACGGCATTGATTTTTTAGATCAGATGGGAGGAAATTATCTTGATCTTTTTATTGCAGAGGTTACAAGAGCAACTAGGCGAGGAGGGATAGTATTTGGAAGAGGCTCACAACCAATAGAAGAAAAACTTCGAAAAAAGTGGAAATTATTTACTGAAGTGCAAGTATATTCTGGAGATGACGACCATTTTCTTTTTATTAAGAATTAGTTAATGGGGGGTTCGCTATTTATAATAAAAATTATAGAATGCATCACAAGACATTTATCATCGATCAAGAAACTGTAATTACCGGTTCATTCAACCCAACTGGCGGTGGCGATAAAAGAAACGATGAGAATGTTTTAATTATTACTGATAAGAATATAGCTAAAGAATTTATGGATGAGTATTGGAAAGTTAGGAAAGAAGCAGAAAGTATTTAAGTGAAGATTAATTTTAGTTCAAAAAAAGATGAAAGATAGTTTTCAAGAATTACATCAGATAGTCAAATTAGATAGAAAGAACTCTTCTTGGTCTAAAAAACAACAGTTAAAAGATAGAATTAAACATTTACATGATGAAGTTTTAGAAACGATTGCTGCAGTAGAAAAGAATAACCCCAACAATCTTAAAGAAGAATTGGGAGATGTTTTTCATAATTTATTGGCGGTATCAATAATTGCAGAAGAGCAGGGATTATTTACTACAAAAGAAGTTTTGGATAGTGTTATAAAAAAATTAAATGAAAGAAAACCTTGGATTTTCAATGAAAATAATCTTAATTCTGAAGAAGAACTGAAGATGTGGAAAGAAGCCAAAAGTAAAGAGGAAGATAAACAATACGAATAGAAATCTTCACAAGTCATACCACTTATCTAAATATTCTTGAAACTTTGGAGCGGGAATGTTTGAAGATAAGTAATCAACCCTTTTTCCTTGATCATAAGCGATAACAAATGGAACACAATAAACGTCTTCTTTCTGAAATATTTTTCCAAAAGAAGCGAAATTATCAAAATCTAAATAAACAGCATTGATTTCAAATAAAGTTAATATTTCTTTCAAATCTGGATCTGCAACAAGATTTTTAATAAATGATGTGCAACATTCAACATTATCCTGTAAAATAAAAGCTAAAGTTTTTCCTTCTCGGATAGATTCTTTAAATTCTGCTTCTGAGTTAACAATTGTACACAATTTATTTGCATCTTTGATTATTGTCATTATTCTTCAGATTTTGCTGTAAAATATAAATATTTGTGTGATACAGTGAATTTTAACACAAAACTATAAAAAGCAACTTTAATTCTGAGTATAAGTGGACCTGTGGCCC
>CAZIMI010000123.1:0-4597 GCA_964540325.1 uncultured Methanosarcinales archaeon
TTAGCAATATCTTTATCTATGCCCAACTTAATTAAATCAACTTCACCGGCAGCAACATCTTTGAAACATAAATAAAGATGGGAATATTCTTCAAAAATCTTGTCACTAATTTTATTATAAATCTCTTCAGTTTTCTTTCCAGATTTCTTAGCTACAGTTTTTACAATACTTTCCGCTTTCAGTTCAGATTTAATTTCATCAAGTTTTTCCTTTCTTTGATTAGAATTAACTCTTCTCAATGATAAATCAATATGTCCCCTATCGCGATCAATTCTTAGAACTTTACAGACAATTTGCCTGCCGATAGAAACATAATCTCTCAGATTTCTAATCCTTCCCGGAGAAACTTCTGAGATGTGAACCATTCCAGAATCGCTGTACTCTAATAATTGCACGAAAACAGAATTAGGATAAATCTTAGTAACTTTACATAGTACAATTTCATCAATTTCCGGTATTCCTTCTCGTTTATAAAACATGTATTATTAAGAAAAGGGGTACTTTATAAACTTTTACTTCAAAACTAATTTATTCCAACACTTAGAATCATTTACTTAATTATTCTAATACTTAGAATCACGTAGTTATTCTAAAACTTCTAAAACTCTTGCAGAAATCTTTGACTTACCGCCAGTAGGGTAAGCAACTTCTTTATTGCAAACTAAACATTTGACAACTTTGCTGGCATTGCCAAAAATGATCTGTTCATTCTTACACTTTGAACATCTTACTTTAATAAATTTGCTTTTTCCCATTTTATACAAACTCCACTCTCTTAGCCCTAATTCCAGACGCCTGACAGCTAACTTTCTTACAGATAGCACAGGCATACCTTAAATCTGTTTTCTTAGTATTCTTTGCTCCTGTACGTTTAAACTTAGTAATTGCTGGCTTTGAATATCTTCCTAAATTTCCAACGCCCCTAGCAGAACCCCTTCTTCTAGCTCTAACTTTTGAACCTTTGGTTAAAGGACTAGCAGTCTTTCTTTTAGTTTGAGATACTTTATGCTCAGTATGGGTCTTACACTTCTTACAAAGTCTTTTCATGGTCTTAGGTATTTTCATGATAAACTCTTAGAATTGAGTTCATTTATAAATATTACGATTAATTAAAGAAACTTTACATACACCGTCAAATTACGAACGATAGAATCTTTTTGTGTGAGCTGTTGTGGAAGGGGATTGCTCCATCCGGGAAGGCGCCGCATTCGATTCGCTTTAGCTTAAGAGTGAGTCTGACGCGTATGTAAAGTTAAAACTTGCTACAAATTAATTAAAGAAATTCTTGGACATTAGAAAAATCAACTTTAACAAACTTCTTAAAATCTAATCCCCTCTCTTTTAATTCATGTAAAGCCAACTTAACGTGACTACTGCCTTTAGGTACAGAAAACCCTGCTTGCATACTTAAAAAATCTAATTGTCTTAAAGCTGCTGCTCTAGCTAACACCGAAGCTGCGGCAACTTCAATGTACTTTGATTCTGCTTTCTCCTCTCTGATATCACCAACATCACAACCGGGATATTTGTCAACAACATGTTTTCCTGACTGGAGATAATTTGCACATTCTTGATGAAATTTATTTAACATTTTTGTAACTTTACCATTTTTGTTATACTCTTCAGGAAGAATACTTTTAATCTCACAAGGAACAATCTTTCTAACTTTATCTGCCATGGTTAAAATTTCTTTATCACTCAATTTCTTACTATCAGCAACACCTATTTCTTGCAGTTTTTCTCTTAATTTCTTATCTGCTTTAACTGCTGCCACCACTATCCCCCCAAAAGTATCTCCTTTCAAAGATTCGTCACTGCCAATAACCCAACCGGTTTCTTTACGGAACTTAGTTTCCTTTTTTTGGTCAAAAGTTCCTATTCCTCTTTGTAACAATAAATCTGTAATCTTGTCAACCGCTTCCGCTTTTCCCTGTAACAATAGTTTCTCAGATTCATAGAGAATCGCTGTAACCCCATCTTTACTATAACGGATAACTTCATAGATAGTTTTCGGAGCAAGCGGAGTAAAATTTAATTTCTTTAACCTTTCTGCATCCTCTTTTTTTACGTTTGTGAATACTGGCATTTTTGTTAAAATAATATTTTTCTTATTTTTTTTAATGAGAATTTATTTTCTCCTTTATTAAACTTAATGATGAATTTATCAAAAAAACCTTCTTGACCCAAAATAACAGGGAAATCATGGTTACTCAAAATAATCTTAACCGGAAGATTTAATCTATGTCTTTCATTGCCCTGCTTAATAGTTACAATCATTCTTGACTGAACTGATTCGGCTTTACCTCCAACGCCAAAAGATATCTCTTTTTTTCCAGAAAGACTCAACCCTAGCAGCTCTGCCACTCTTTTTGATACTGCACACATATCGGAACCAGAATCTACTAACCCATAAAGAATTAATGTTTCTTTACCAATAACTTTTATTGGAACTAAAGGAACTTTTGAAATTGTCCCGTCTGAATGCTTTAATGATTTATACCGAAAGTGTAATGTCATCTTAGAACAGCCATGCTTCTTTGCCTGGAACTCTAGCCAAAGCTGGAATCTTTCCGGGGTGCTTTTTCTTAGCTTGATTAAATACCATTTTAACATGTTTTCCGTGAGAAACAACTTTATCTCCCAAAATCGCTACCCATTCTCCACTATAAGGACTTAAATCTAAATCCAAGAATTGTTGATATGCATCTTTTTTCATTTTAAGAGTAGAATATTTTCAATTAATTTAAATATTTCTGTTAAAATCATTCATTCTTATAAGCAAAAGAACGATCGTTATAATCTTCTGTATTGTAAACAGTTATCCCTTCTTCATGCCATAGAATAAACTCTTTAACTCCAGAATCTAAAACCATCTTACTACAAATTGTACAATAAGGTTTTCCTGCAAAATTTTTATTTCCTTCATCATCCAAACTTATAAAATAAAGTCTTGATCCACTAATAAAATTAGAATTTTTCTTTAAGGCATCCATCACCGCACGTTGTTCTGCATGCACACAGCAAGTCTTATCAGTAACTTTGGGATCATAATCAGCTTTTGAATAAGAGCATCTGCGTTGCGATTCTAAGTTTCCTGGAGGAGAATTAAAACCGTAGCCGATAACCTTTCCATTTTTAACAATCACAGCGCCACACTTTTTTCTCTCGCATTTTGACCAGCCAGCAAACTCAACAGCTTTTTCCAAAAAAGATATTGCTTCCCGTTTTTCTCTTCCGGTTAAGATTTTCATCTTAGAAATCACCCAACTGACTCTGCTTCTTCTTTTCTAAAACGTTTGTATAAGATTTCCATTTCCTTCTGAACAATTCTGGATGTTTGTCATGATACTTCTCTAAGAAATCCTGAGTTTTCTGATCACTCATATAACCAGAACCGAAATCCACGCCAATCTCCACTTTAATCTTATCAACCTGTCTGTCTCGGATAACTTTAGCGATAACCGAAGCCGCTGCCACAACAATATAGTTCATATCTGCTTTATGTTCAACAACTAACTCAGCTTTATCTTTTACAGCCTGACTTAATTTACTGGCAAAGTATTCAGTATAAGCAGAAATATTAATACTAGGACAGTCAACAATAATTTTGTCCGGATCTAATTCAGAAACTAACCTGGCAGAAGTTTCCGCTTCTAACCAATTTAAATTTGATTCCTCTTCTGTTAAAGATAAATCAATCGCATCTGGTTCAACCACTTCTATTCTGAAATCTTCAACCACTTCTCTGATTTGATCAAACAACTCTTCTCTTACAGATGAACTTAACAATTTAGAATCTTTTACACCTAACCACTCTAACTTTTTGATATTTTCTTCTTTAACAGCTAAAGCTACCATTACTAAAGGACCGAGAACTGGACCTCGACCTGCTTCATCAATACCTACGATTATAGCCATTTAAGCTTTATAATGAAAAATCGTTTTTTAAAGTTGTGTAAGAATGGTTAATATTTAAAGAAAATCTTTACGGAAGTGGTGTATTAAGCACTTTTACTCTCCAAGCTTCATAATCTCTAGTAGTCTTATATTTACCCTCTGCCGCCTTAAAAGGAAGACTACCGCCTCTTGCAGCCGCATATTTTGTTGTAAATTCTTTATCTTCTTCTGTAACTCTGCTGTGTTTCCAATCAGTCTCAAGAACTCTTAATTCTTCGGATCCTGGTTCAAATCTTTTTTCAAGAGGTTTTGCCATGTTTATTATTAATTCACAAGATTATATAAAAATTGTTATTTTCTAAAAAAAAACTTAATGAAAAACCTGAAGAGAAAGAATAATCTACAACCCAAAAGCGTCTGTAAACTCTCGCATTCTTCGAAACTCAGCCAAGAAACCTGAACCCTTATCTGTTAAAAGGATAACTTTAGAAGGACTTTGTCGCTTTCTATGTTGTATCTCTTCAATCACAACTAACTCTTTGCCAATCAATTCATCTAAATAACTATTCAATAATTTATGGGAAAGATTAGATTTGTACATCAGATGTGTTGGTTTGATTGTTCCACCCTTATTTTGAATTGCTAATAGGATATCGTAAATCAGTTCCAATCTTGACCTTCTTTTTGAGCTCATTTATTT
>CAZIMI010000124.1:0-4568 GCA_964540325.1 uncultured Methanosarcinales archaeon
AAATAACTTTATAGATGTCCTCTGGCAGATTGAATTGGTCAAAGAGAATAACCATCTCAATAGTATAGATATATTAATATATAAATGTTACTATAATGTATACTGGATAACGTTGGTAATGGGTATTGGGTTATGAGTAATGAGTAACTCAAAACTCAGAACTCAGAACCCACAACTAGTTCAGAAAACTTTATAAAACAAGCTCTATATTAAACTAAAATAATGGGAAGAATTAAAACTACATTTATCAAAAGGAAAACTAAAGAACTTTTAGCTACTCATGGAGACAAATTTTCCACTGATTTTTCTAAGAACAAAGAACTTACTAATAAATATACAACTGTTATTGGCAAGAAAATGAGGAACGTTATTGCCGGTTATATGACGAGATTAAAAAGACAAGAACAATAGTAATTTTTTTGGAGGTAGAGGAAAATGGGTAACGAGGATAACTCTGTTTTTATTGGCAACAAGCCTTTTATGAATTATGTAACAGGTGTAGTAATGCAGTTCACTACCAAAGGTGCTAGTGAAGTGATTGTTAAAGCTCGCGGCAAATTCATTTCCCGGGCCGTAGATGTTTCGGAAGTGGCTGGAAAGAGATTCTTGGATAACACTATTGCTGTTAAAGATATTAAGATTGACAGTGAAGAGTTTGAGAACAAAGAAGGCAAACAGGTTAGAGTGAGTAATATAGAAATAACTTTAATCAAAAAGTAAGTTTAATTCTTTTTTTTGTTTTTCTTTCAAGAATTATCAAAATTTATAGGAAAAAGATACTGGGAGATTAGTGTTTTTGAGTAATGCTGTTCTGCTTCTTGTAATAATCTTTTAGTCTTTTCATCAAGTTTTTTCAAATAATCTTTGGTGCAGATTTTAGGGTTAGCTTCGCATTCGCTTAAAGCTTTTTCAGAAATCTCACCTGCTTCTCTAATTTTTTCATAGGCGGGATCGCCAACAAATGATTCATATATGAATAATGCTGCTAATGGTATTATTGCTATTTGTCCTAATTTTCTAAAGCCACTAACTATGCGTGATTCTAATCTTTCTTCCATAAAGAAGAAGAAATAAAAAGAACTATAAATACTTTTTTGTTCTTAAGACTAGTCTTTCAGTTTTTTGTTTTTCTTTCAAACAAAACGCTTATATACTTATTTAGATTTATTAAGTTAAAAAAGAGGTAAAGATATTGGACTTAAAGAGAGATATTAAAGATATTCGTAGGTTTGAGGAGATTATTTTAGTTTTTTTTGAAGAAGGTTTTGGATATTATCTAGCAAAAGCTAAACTTCATTTACACTTACCTTTCATTAAACGTGTTAAGCGGGTTCGTGAAGTTAGTGATAAACAAGTTCAAGCAATAAAATTAAGAAAAGCTTTTGAACGGTTAGGGCCAACTTTTGTTAAACTTGGGCAATTACTTTCCTTAAGGCCAGATTTAGTCCCAAAAGAATTTTCTCAAGAGTTTGAAAAGTTACAAGATGCAGTTCCTCCTTTTCCTTATAGTCAGGCTAAGAAAATAATTGAAAACGATTTAGGCAAACCATTAAATCAGATATTTAAGAGTTTTGAGAAAAAACCAATTGCTTCTGCATCTATTGCTCAGGTACACAAAGCGGTATTGAAAAATGGTAAAACGGTTGCTGTCAAGGTTCAGCGTCCAAAGATTAAAGAAACTATAGATGCCGATTTAGATATTCTATTCTTTATTGCTAAGGAATTAGAGAAACATTTTCCAAAACTGAGAAATTATCGGCCAATGGACGTAGTTAAAGAATTTGCTCTCTGGACAAGAAGAGAGATTGACTTTGAAATTGAAGCAAGGAATGCTAATCGTTTAAGAGAAGAACTGAAAGACGATCTTAATGTTGATGTTCCACAAATATATTCCAAATTGTCTTCAAAAAGAATCTTAGTGATGGATTTTGTTTCTGGAGTAAGAATTGATAATTATAAGTTTTTGAAAAAATCACATATTAACCGTAAAGATTTAGCAATCACTTACTTTAATTCGGTTTTGGAACAAGCTTTACTTTATGGCTTTTTTCATGCTGACCCTCACCCAGGAAATATTTTTGTTCAAAAAAACGGGAAGATGATTTATCTTGATTATGGAATCATGGGCGAAGTTAGATATCAAGACAGAGAAAAAGTGGTCAAATTTATTTCTACGATTCCCGAGAAAGATCCAATAAAAAGTTATGAGATTATTTTAAGTTTGGCCAGAGAAATTAAAACTAGTGATCTTTCAGAGTTTAGAGAAAAATGTATTCGTGTTATGGAAGATGTATATTTTCATTCTATTAAAGATGTGAGTTTTGGTCATGCTTTATACGAAATAATATCTGAAGGAGGCAAGTATGGAGTTATTTTTGATGCTAACCACGTGATGTTAGCTAAAGCTGTTTACCAGGCAGAAGGATTAGGTTATAAATTAGATCCTTCGTTTAAAGTGGCGGAAGGATTTGGAATTTTTACTGACAAATTTCTGAAAGAAAGATATTCTCCCGGTAAAATTGTTGGTAAAGTTAAAGATACGTTCATAAAAAATAAAGATTTGTTGTTTGAATTGCCCGATCATATTGTTAAAATAATTAGGAAATTAGAACGTGATGAACCGCCGCAACAGCTTAACATTGCTCAACTGGAGGATATTGAAGAGGAGATTGAAACTTTACACCGAAGAAGAAGTTTAGGTTTTATGGTTTTAGTTTTATTCCTGGCATCAACATTTTTATTTTATATTGAAGGTTATACAAAAATTTTGGGATTGCCTTTAAGGTACATTTTAATAATCACGACAATTATCGTTTTCTTATATTTTTTATTTTCACATCATCAAAATAGGAGGGACTAAAAATGGAAAAAATTGTAAAAAAAGCACTGAAAACCGGTTATGGTTTAGGGTTGTTAACATTAGCGGAAGGAAAAAAAGTTGCTGCTAAAGTTAAGAAAGATTTAGGTATTAGTGAGAAAGAAAGTTTAAAGTTGGCTCGAGAATTAGTTGCAACTTCCGAAAAGGCTGCGAAGGAAGTTATGGGTACAGCACAAAAACATTTCGATAGAGCAGTGACTAAATCCGGATTAGTTAAGAAAGGAGAACTGGCTAAAGTTAAAAAGACTCTAAAGAAACGAGTTTGTGGAATGACTTGTGGGAAAGAAAGTTTGGGAAGTAAGATCAAAAGAAAGGTAAGAATGAAATAATTTTCATCTATTATATTCTTTTGGTTCTTTACTGTACTTTCTTCTTCGTTCAAACATACAGTCCATTCTTAACCGGGTTATAATTCTGGTTTCATATTCGTCAGGCGTATGGGCTGATTCATGAATGTCAGTTTCAATTTTCTTACTCCAAGTAAGATCTTCTCTAATTCTTATTTTTCCATCTTTGTTCTTATATGTCCAACCGTAAAGACCTTCGTTTCCGGAACGAGGAAATTTTTCAATGTTTTGTATGGGTATTGTTCTTGTACAATCATTTCTTTCTTGTTTGAACCGTTCCAAATAAGAATCGGGAGGAACATAACTAGTTAATTGATTTCTAGTTGGTTCATATCTTACTTTGTAATCAATAGATGGGACTTTATCGTTCATTAAAAGTAATTATGTTTTCTTGCTTTATGATTGTTGTGGGGGAAAGTGGGACTTAAAAGTCATAAACATTACAAAGAGATAAATTTATTTTTGCTAAAATTTTTCTTTAATGGAATGCCCCAACTTTCTGCACTTGCAATTGTTTCAGGTTTACTGGCATATGTTTTAGGAATTATAATATATTGAACATCAACAAAAACTGTTTCATCATTAGTTGCAATCGGAACCACTTCAATATCATAAACTCTCATTGGTCCTTCTTTTGGCTTAAAGTGAATTTTCCATTTTCTTGGAGGTCTAAAATTATCATCTACAACTAATAAAACATCTACATCAGAAAATTCACGGCCTTTCCATTTTCCTTCATACTTTCCAAATGTTCCTTTTGCTAATGACCCAAATAACCTTTTTCTGTACAGTTTTGTATTCTTGGGAAGATTATTCAGAACAAATTTCTTTATTTGGCCCAGAATCAACATTTGTTTTTTAATAGGAAATATATTCTTCTGGGGTCTTTCTTTCATATAATCCAATGATGGTTTTTCAGTCATAAAAAAGATAATAATAAAGAACTATAAAAAACTTACAGTTTTTGGAATATTACTCACAAGCTTGTAACATATATAAAACTAATTATTATTGTACTTCAGTCATTATCTTCTTAATTTCTTCAACTGTTTTCGCTCTTCCCAACAGATTTCTTATCTGAGAAGCGCCTTGCATTCCTTTTGTAAATGCTTGGGCATGAAATTTAATGTGCAGAATATTAATCTGATACTTTTCTGCTAATTTCAGATATTCAAAGAATTCTTTAATTTGATTTCTTCTTTCAGAATATTTTCCAGTTTTATTACTTTCTGTAGGAAAGTTCAAAAGTCGAAGACTTTTTTTATAATCTTCAATTTGTTTAAACAAGTAAGGGTTGCCCATTGTTCCTCTCCCAATCATAACGTAATCGCAACCGGTTTCTT
>CAZIMI010000125.1:0-4561 GCA_964540325.1 uncultured Methanosarcinales archaeon
TCTTTGAAGGTAAAGAAATTCCTCTTAAAGCAGAAGAGATACTGGATCTAGTCAAATCTTTTATTGCCTTAGACGTAATTGAACAAAGTACAGATTCAATTACAGTAAAAAACTTTTTTTATTTAGATCAAGAAACTTCTCCGAGAAAGCTGTTAAAGAAAATGGATATTGTTAATCGTGCTAGTATAAGCTTATTAGGTAGTTTTTTTGATAAAGGTTTTGCCAACGAAGATTTCTTTGAGTTACAAAAATTAAACGATCAAAATAAATATCTATTTACACTAATTAGAAAATGTGTTCTTAAAGTCTTAGAGCATCCTAAATTAATGACTAGAATTCAGACTAATCATTTACAAACATCTAAAGAGAGAATACTTGCTCAAGCATTCATGCACATCTCAACTAATTTTTTAACTATGGGGAAAGCATTTCTAATTTTAGGTTCTACTAAAGCGGAAACAAAAATCTTAGAAAATGTATATCAAGATATGAAAAAAGATTACCAAACATTAATCAGTCACGTCAATAGCCAAAACTACTCAGAGGTCAGCTATTTTCTTAAACATTCATTGACAAAGTCATCCGAACTAGAAAAAACATTAAAGATGTTAGATGACCCTCTTGCTGCTCAAATAGCGGCCTCGCTTTTAAGTGTCTATTATAACTTAAGAGATATTGGTTATGAAACTTTAGCGTAAATTATATTTTACTTTTACCAGTATTTAGAATCATTATTTTTTTGTTCTTAGGAATTTTATCTTTCATCTGTAATAATAGTCCCAATCCAGCAATTCCGGAATGCTCACAAGAAAGATTCTGTCCCTTAACAATTTTCATTGCCTCAACAATAAACTTTTCTCGGATAAGATGTACGTTTGATTCCTGGCCACTAAATCCTGCCAATTTATAAACTCTTAACCATTGTTCATCAAAAACAGTAAATGGACGATGTGGAGCATACAATTTATCAGCTTTACTTTTTGGGTCATTTACTGTGGCTCCAATAAAATTACAGTTTCTTAGCACTTTAACATCCCCTTTAAATCTGGGATCATGATTAATGGTATCTACTTCTTTCTTATTAATGTTGAGGATATTCTTATACAAATGTCCACTACCAAAAGGAATAAAACAATAATCTGGTGATTGATTAATAACCTCATAACTAAGCCAATCATAATACCTTGTAGCAGGATCTAAACCTTCACTAGAAGTTACATCAATTCCTCTAGGATTCTCAGTTAATTCTAAGATGTCTTTCCAGCTTAAAGGCTTACGCGAAAGATCAACCATATAAATCTCACATCCTATGTTTTCTAAAGCGTGAACAATATTTTCATCTAAATTTAAATCCACCAAACATTTCAATGGAGGAAGTTTATACTTGTTAAGCATTGACTGAATTGCTAAACCCGCCGATCCAGACGTTATAATAGAGAGCTGAGGCAATTTCTCTTTAACTTGATTATTCTTTTTCGCAATAAGAAAATCACGATACGTTACAACCATCTCCCAAGCCATACGATCCTTATGTGTTCCAGTAGGATTTTTACTCTCATCTTTAAACCAAACGTTACTAAAACCAGGAACTTTTATTTTGTATGTGGGAGTTGCAGGAAATGAAGGATTTTCGGGAGGATATTCAGGTTTACTGGGGTTATTTTCAGAAGCAACCCTTATAGAATAAAGAATTTTCTTTTCTCGCTCAGTTAAAGCCATTTATAAGTAAAATTAGTTTAACTTTATAAACTTAACTTCAATTCAATTATTCTTACCACCAACAAACTCTCTCAATTCTTCAGGCCAATTCTCAACATCTTCTTTATGTAATTCAATCTCTTCCCAAATCCGTTTCCGCATATTACCAGTTTCAACCAACTTGACCAGTTCTTCTTTAACATAAACCGGAACACGTTTAAGATTCCAAACTTGCATCTTAAGTTTCTCTTGATACGCATCTTTACGATCTTCTTGCTGTTTTCGTTGTTCGTCCCAGAAACCAGCATAAGAAAATTCTTCTTTTTTCTCTCTAATCAGCTTTTTGCCATCTTTTAAAGCGATCTTAGCCAAAACCATTTCGTGCATCCTTTTCAGGAATTCCTGTTTGTCTTCAATCTTAATCACGTCCGAATAACCGCCAACAATCAACCCAAAAGCGAAAGGGCTAGGCATAAGATTATTTGTTTCAACCAAAGAGATATTGCCATCAACAACGCCATCAATAATTAATTGTGCATTTTTATAATCCATCAAATCTTCAAGAACTTCTCTACGAGCTTCTTTTAAAATAGGGAAATCGTTACTTATCCGTTTAACTGCATTGTAAAGTATTCTGCTACCAATTTGCATCCGACCAGCATTCTTCTTTTTCCCCAGATAAGATCTAAGAATCATCAATGAACGAGCAGCACAATGTCTAAATCTTCTAGATAAAACTTCACTTCTTTCGATAGCATTTTCTAAAGTTGCACGAAAATCTTCTGACTTTAATAATTCAAAAGCTCTTAGAGCATTGAACAATTTTTCAGAAGCCAAATAAAATCCGTTATCTGTAATTCCAATTTCTACGTCCCTATGTTGGGACCTGCCGATAGCGTAAGCTAATGCTCTGGAAAGACAGTCGTTTACACGTCTACCAAACAAAGTGTTAAAAATAACATAATTCATTCCTCGGTCTGAATACTTTTCGACAACAATCTTTTTTGCCGAAGGAATCTCAGAAAAATGAAACTGTTCATAAAAAAAATGGTAAATTGCATTAGCAGCTTTTCCATCAACATAAAGATATTCGTTAATGAATTTGATGATTTCTTCTTTCTTAACTTTATGGACAAACTTATCCTCCATTAAATGTCTAAACTTGTTAATTTCCATGGCTAGATCAAAAGATAATGGCAGCATTTCTGAAAACCAGCTTGGCACTGTTGGAGGTCTGTTTACAGAAGTTGAAACTTGGGCAGTCATCCCTCTACTGAATTTAAACATGTAAACACTTCCTCCAAGAACAAAAACATCTCCCGGTCTTAACCTTTCCAGAAAACCCTCATCAATTGTTCCTACAATCTGTTCGCCAACTTTAACTTTAATGAAAGTCTCTTCAGGGATTGTTCCGATGTTAGTCATATAAATTACTCTAGCTAACCTACCCCTCTTTCCAATATTTCCTGTTTCTTGATCATACCAGATTCTTGAAAAGACATAACGTTCTTCCAAAGCCACATACTCGCCGGAAAGGTATTTAATAACTTCATTAAAATCGTTCCATTCTAAATCATGATAACAGTAGCAATTTTTTATCAAATGAAACATTTCATAAATATTAATCACTCCGTTAATCGCGATCCCATAAATGTGTTGCGATAAAACATCAAGTGCATTAATGGGGATATGAATTCTGTCAATTTTCCTTTCTTTAGCAGCTTTTAAGATTAATGAACATTCAACCAAATCGTCTCTATCCATAACAATAATACGAGCTTTTACAGTTGAGTGTAATTGATGACCTGCCCGGCCTGCTCGTTGCAAAAAACGGGCAACTGACTTTGGTGAGCCAAGACAAAGAACCAAATCAACATAACCAATATCTATTCCTAATTCAAGTGATGTGCTGGAAACAACAACTTTCAGACTTCCATCACGTAAATCTTGTTCTGTCTTAAAACGTGCTTCTTTTCCTAAACTACCGTGATGTGCCGCTATATTATTATCGTTATATCTTTCGGGAAATCTTTCTTTAAGATTATGGACAACTCTTTCTGTTGCTGCTCTTGTATTTGTAAAAATTAAAGTTGTCCGATGCTCTTGAACAAGATTATCCATTAATTCGTACATCTTGTTATGTTTCATCATATAATCAGTATCAACAAGACTTTTTACTGGAGATAAAACTTGCAAATCCATCTCTTTAATGAATTGAACATCAACTATGCCACAATCCCTTAATTCATCTCCTTTGTAACCGACAAGATATTTAGCAATTTCATCTAAAGGAGCAATTGTTGCTGATAATCCTACTCTGCACATTCCAGGAGAAATTCTTTGCAATCGTTCCATGGTAAGATTAAAATGTACTCCTCTCTTGTTATCAGGAAGGGCATGAATTTCGTCGGCGATAAGCCATTGCACATCTTTTAGTTTCTCTTTGAATTTTGGGGAATTGATCATAATGGCAAGAGATTCTGGGGTTGTAATCAAAATATGTGGAGCGTTTTTCAACATCTTAACTTTCTCGTAAGCAGTTGTATCGCCAGTTCTTACACCGATCCTAATTCCAAGCTTTTTTTCGTTGAATTCTTCCAATTCTTTCAATGGTTCAATTAAGTTCTTCGCTATGTCATTATTTAATGCTTTTAACGGAGAAACATAGACGCAATCCACTTTATCTTCCAAAATTTGTTTTTTAGCAGAATCAATCAGTTCGTTAAGAATAGCAAGAAATCCAGTAAGAGTTTTAGTGGCTCCAGTAGGTGCTGAGATGAGAACGTTTTTTCTCTTATGGATCTCCATTACTCCGTACAATTGTGGTAACGAGAAATCTTTAAACTTCTTGAAAAACCATTTA
>CAZIMI010000126.1:0-4532 GCA_964540325.1 uncultured Methanosarcinales archaeon
CAATGGCGGAGTGGCTGCTATTGGGGTTGGAAGCTCAGATACAAACAACAGAGTTGAAGAAGCTGTAAAAGGCGCTTTAAGCAATCCATTATTGGATATCAGCTATGAAGGCGCTACAGGAGCTTTGATTCATGTAACTGGTGGACCAGACATGACTTTGGATGATGTTAGTAAGATTGGAGAACTTGTAACTGAAAGTTTAGATGACGATGCTAACGTAATTTGGGGAGCAAGAGTAGATGAAGGCATGAAAGGTAAGCTTACTGTGATGACAATTATCACAGGTGTTAATAGTCCTTGGATCTTAGGCAAAGTTGATCATAAGAGAGCTGAGAAAAGAGCTGAGACACTTAGCCAGGAATTGGGCATTGAGTTAGTTTAGTTTTGAGGAGAAAGAGGTGATAGGCTGCATGTGAAGTGTTGCATGCAGCAGTTTTTACTTTTTACGTTCATATATCTTGCCCTTTAAAACAATTCTCTTACACCACCCCCGTAAGGATATTCTTTTTGGGCAAGATTTCTTTTTTTTTTTAATATTATTTATTTTAAATATATTGGCTAAACTCTATATCTTTATAACTTTAAACTTAATTTTGGTTAGAATATGGCAGTTACTTATTTTAAGAAAAGCGGAATTTATAAAAAAACTTCAGCTAGGATTGGAATTAGAACTAAAGTTGGCTTTTCTGATCCAAATCAAGCTGGTCCTGAGAAACTTAGGATAGGGAAAGATTTTCTAACTATGATTTGTGAAGAGGAAGATTCTAATGAGCTTAATTGTGGTCATGACCAATTATCTACTTTAAACGATAGACAAGGTGGATTATTGGGTTATAATTATAGTCAAACCATGTCAAATGTGGGTAATCTAAGATTTGGAATTTCTGTTGGGGCAAGAAAACGATTAAGACCTTCTGAAATAGATAGCACTTCTTCTGATTTATCTGTTGTTGTTTCTACAAAAGTTATTGATAAAAAAGAATCTGTAAATTATAGTTTGCTTCGAAAAATGGAAGATTATTTAGAAAAATATCAGGTTTGAGTTAGTTTGTAAAAAGAAAGATTTATAGTATTTTAATCTTTTGCCAAAACTCTTTCTATTGCTTTTTCCAAATAGAATTCAAATAAATTATTTCCTTTGCTAACTTGGTAATCCAAATTTGGGAAAAATGGTTCTAATTTACTTAAATCTGGGTAGTCGTCTGCACAAGAAGTACCCATAATTATCGTTTCTGGACTTTTCTTTTTGATAATCTCTGCTAGATTATAACCAATGGGTCCCCAATTTTCTCCATTTTCATCTCTTGGCATCTTATGGTCAAGCAAAACTAAAGGATAATCTTGTCTGGCAATCTCTTCTTCAGCAGCTTGATAATTCTTAGCTACTATTGTATTTGTTTCTTGTTTAGGATATTTTACAGCAGTTCTTTCTAAAACATTACCTAAAGATTTGTTAATGTACTTTAACCAATACTTATTATCTTCAATAACTAATATTTCAAGATCCATTACATTTTTATCAGATTGGGTTTATTTAAACTTTTTGATATTAATTGCTCTGAAATAATTAATATTCTAATTAGAAAGTATTTTATATTTTGTTTTTTTACACAGTACAATGATTCAATCAGAACTACTCTCATTATCAGATCCAGTAAGAGCTAAGCATAGTCAGAGATTCTTTAAGACTGGTCCCGGAGAGTATGGCGAGGGAGATGTTTTTCTGGGAATGACAATGCCCGAATTGAGAGTTATTGCTAAGAAGTATTTCAGTAAAGTTGATTATTCCGCTGTTCAGGAATTAGTTGAAAGCAAATATCACGAATTTAGAATGTGTGCTTTAGTGATGCTGGTTTACAAATATGAGAAATTTCCTGCTGAAAGGAAAGATATTTACGAATTCTTTATGAAAAATACTAAGTATATCAACAATTGGGATTTAGTTGATGTTACTATTCCCAAAACAGTTGGTGCATATTTAGTTGATAATGATCGATTTATTTTGTATGAATTAGTTAAATCTTCAGACTTATGGGAAAGAAGAATTTCTGTTTTAGCCACTTTTGCTTTCTTATCTAAAGGAGATTTCAAAGATTCAATTAGAATTGCAGAATTATTGTTAAAAGACAAACATGATTTGATTCATAAAGCAGTTGGTTGGATGTTAAGAGAGATTGGCAAGAGAGATGAAGCTGTTTTAACAGAATTCTTAGATAAGCATGTTACTAAGATGCCAAGAACCATGTTAAGATATTCTATTGAACGGTTGGAAGAAGGGAAAAGGAAGGGGTATTTGAGAAAAACCTAACCAACCATAACCTCTTCAGTAACTCTAATCGAACCCATGGCTAAAACATTCTCAACTAATTGGCCGTAATCCTTTGCTCCATTACTTGATTTAGCATAAGAAAAGATTGATTTTCCATGCATTGGCGCTTCCCTTAATTTAGAATTGACTCTAATGGGGTTGGCAACCATTCCATTAAATGTGTTTTCCATTTCTGCGAAAGTGTTTTTACAGATTTTTGTTCTTTTGTCAAAGAAAGTTGGAACTACTTTAGTTATTTTAATATCATGGTGATAATTGGAGTTGATTTTATCTACAATCACTTGCATTTTTTTCAAAGCATCAAAGCCAAGAAAATCGGTTGACGTTGGTACAAACGCTTCTTTACAGAAAGCTAAAACGTTTTGGTTAAGTAACCCTAATGATGGCGGACAATCAACAATAATGAAATCGTAACCTTCAATTGTTCTTAGTAAATCTCTTAAAACCATCTTAGAATCAGCTCTACTGGCAAGATGATATTCTGCTTTTACTAAAGTTTCTTTAGAAGTTAAGACATCTAGATTCTTACCTAAGTTAAAGATACATCTTTTAATTGGAATATTGCCTAACATCGCATCATATATGTTATAGGGGCTATCCACTTTTAATGAAACACTAACATTACTTTGCGGATCTAAGTCTACTAATAGAACATTTTTATCGTTTCTGGAAAGTCCAGCAGCCAAATTTACAGCGGTAGTAGTTTTTCCTACTCCTCCCTTATGATTAATAACACAAATACTTCTCATTTTAACATCACCTACTTTTTTTAAATTTTAAATTATCTTAGCTTTAAGTTAATCTATTATAAACTTTATGCTGTTGGAGTAGTTATGATTAAGGAAATTATTTAAATAACCTTTTTCTGTAGAATAAATAATGTATACACAACACTTTGAATTAAGGGGACATCATTTACTTAATCTTGTTTCACGTTTATCGGATAATTATCAAAATTTATCGGATGGTCTTAGTAGGATCACGCGTTCAGGTGATGTTGCTCAAAGAGCTTATTCTGATAATGATATTCAGTCTCGTTCAGAATTTTATCAAACTATTACTGATAATCAAAATAATACTATTTCTGTAGTTGCTGGAGTTGATGATATTTGTAAATTATGTAGTAATTATGATAATCAAAGATGTTCTCTTTTTAGTTCTGAAAAATTAGATTATGAAGATACTCGGTCTTTGAAAGATTTTTTCCCTAGTCTTGTGGTAGGGGATACAGTTACTGTGTCTGATGTTTTTTCTTCTTTTCGAAAATCAACCTAAGTTATCCAATATTTCAATTTTATAATTCCTAAAGTTTAAAAATGGATCTTTATTTTGCAATCTTATGTCAAAAAATCGGATTATCACCCATTATGATTTTGATGGGATAGTTTCAGCTATGCTTTTAGCAGAGCATTATAAATTAAATAGTTCTGACGTGATCTTTGCTCATCCTACAGATGCTAGCAAAGAAACAATAGTGGCTAATCAAAATACTATTGTTTGTGATTTGCCTTATTTCTTTAATGCTGGAGAATGGTTTGATCATCATTTTTACAATTTCAGAGATGATATAACTGTGAATGGTAAAAGAGAAGAAGAAAAAAGTTGTGCAAGAATAATTGCAAGGGCTTTAGATATGGAAGAAAGTTATTCTACTCTTTTGAAAGAAACTGATAAGATTGATTCTGCTGGTTTACATTTAGAAGATGTACTAAATCCGGAGGGTTATGTATTATTATCTTGTATCGTTGGTTCGAATTATAAAAGCCCAGAAGATATAAAGTTCAATAAGCATTTACTTGACCTATTAAGAGTAAATTATATTGCATTCATACTTGATGATAATGATATTCAAAAAAGAATTAATGATTATCAATCTTATATGGGCTCAGCAAGGGAATGTATTGAAGATTCTATTGTGTCTGAAGGAAATGTGATTGTAACAGATTTAAGATCTGCTCCTTTAGATGTACGGTTACAAAGTATTAGGTATCTTCCTTTTGCTTTAAATCCCAAACTGCCTTTAGGGGTGATTATGTTTCGCTCTCCTGTAGACCAAGAAGTTTGTTTTGATGTTGGTTATAGCATTTTTAATCGAGAAAGTAATGTTGATATTGGAAAATTAATGAGGTCTGTGGGTGGTGGAGGTCATAGGTTTGTTGGTGGTACAAAAGTTCCAGCTGAAAAAGCAGAAGAAGTTTATGCT
>CAZIMI010000127.1:0-4528 GCA_964540325.1 uncultured Methanosarcinales archaeon
GAAAGTACTTTTGATATTTAGAAAACTTTAATTGGTGGAATTCTAAGTTTAAATCCAACAATTCGATTCTTATTTTAGAATTTGCTTCCAGAAAAGAACTCAAATTAGCTAACGAATACGGCGGACTGGCCGGGGTACAAAATGGAGGATAAACCAATAGTATCTTCATCTAACTTAATTTTACTAATTACTTTAAAAAAGGTTTGTTAGTTTCCATTATTCCATTTATGCCAGCCTTTATGTTCTCGATCATAAGTACCATCGGCTAACTTTCGTTTAGGAAATAATGTTCCGCCGGATTTATGCTGGCCAAAAGCAAGTTTTGCACCGCAGGATTTACATTTCAGTTCGTAATAATCATTCCCTTCTATCGTTCTAACAATAAACTGCAAATCGTCATTGTTACATTGGCCGCAATTAGATTCATCAAACACTTCCTGAAATTCAGACAATTTCTTAAAAGCATCTTTAGCAGAATCAGAATCAATCTCTACGTTTAATCTTTGGTTTTTTGTTGTATAATTTATTTTCATTTGTGTTGCCTCTTTTCTAGTTTTTTAATAGTTTGATTATTAATTAATATTTTCATTTGCGAAATTGCAATGTCATTAAGTTTAATTAATCTTTTACTTTGAGAAATCTTTTCTTTAATGAACTGAGAGTTAAGAGTTTCAAGATTTGCAAGACACACTAATTGGGAAATGTTTGCTTCATCTCTAATATTGCCTTTTTTATCAACATTATTATCTCTCCATTCTTTAGCCGTCATCCCAAACAGAGCGACATTTAATACGTCTGCTTCGGAAGCATAGATTATTTTTTCTTGTTCTTTAGAAATCTTTCTAGGAATAAGATTTTCTTTAATTGCATTTGTATGAATCCTATAATTTATTTTTACCAAGTTTCTTTTAATATCCCAATCTAAATTCTTTCGTTGACTTTCATCTTCTTTTAGTCTTTGAAACTCTTTAATTAAATATAACTTAAATTTTGAAGAAATCCAAGAAGCAAATTCAAAAGCAATATCTTTATGAGCAAATGTTCCGCCTCCATATCTACCAGATTTAGAAATAATCCCAATTGCTTTAGTTTGCTCAACCCATTTTTGAGGAGACAATACAAAATAATTGCTCCCTGCACTTTTTCTAAACTGGTCGAATTCGACGGGTTTAAAATTAGGATTATTTATTTGTTCCCACAAACCTAAAAATTCAATAGTACTTCTTGTTCTTATCCAATTTTTAACAACATCTGCAGGGAATTTAACATTTTTATATCTCGCAATATCAGTTAAAGAAATAAAATCATCATTTTTATCATTGAAGATAATGATTTCTGTTCCCTGAACATTAATCTTTCCCATTTTACATTAAACTTAATACAGAACTCATTTATATATCTTGTCCGAGGTTGACCAGTGGGTCTCTTGAAACGCTGAAACTAGAAAATATTGAGGGTAGAAACGCTGAGGCACTGGACAGAAGGGTTGTTTTAGAGTGAAATTAATATTTAAAAGAGGAGGATTAAATTTAATATTCATGAGGAAATCTTGGAATCTTATCATAATTGTCTTTCAGAGATTCAAGTGCATCAACTATACCCCTATAAGTATCCGGACAGTCACCCAAACAAACAAACCTACAATCTGCATATGTATACCTAGAAAATAGTTTAAAGTTACACCTCTTATGTTTAAGTTGACTAAACATTTCTTCTGAATCTTCACTTTCTGGAAATGCCCCCTCCCAAAAATCCAAATGACTTACTTCATTTCGTTCTATCTTACTTAAATAATTTCTCATTGCCTCTGTGCTTTTAATAATATAATCTAATTTTGGTTTTATACCAATTTTAATACTCTTTCTAGCTAATTGTATTTTAACATTACTATAACCATAAATGCCACCACTATTTCCAAATTTTTCGTAATAATCATTGAATTTATCAGCAAGATTAATAAAATCCTGAAAGTGATCCTCCCATTGATAATATCCCATGAATTTATGAAACACCATTTCGTGATAAATAATGCCTGTCCCGACTTTTTCATCATCTGCTAACAACAAATACTTTGGCCCTGGATCGAATGTGGTGGTATTAGAAATTTTACAATTTAACCAATTAACAAAACGAGAATTTCTTGCATGTCCGTGTTCATCTATTAACTTTAAACTTTCTTCAAGACTTCGCCTATTACCGTCATTAGTAGGATAAAAGAAATTACGATACTGTTCCCTAGACTGAAAGAGTTTTTCTATTTCTCTGATTCTTGATTCAATCATTTTATTTTTGGTTGCCTCTAATTCGGCTTCAACCATATTTTCCTTGCGCGTCTCCATTTTAATCACATTAGAGTAATTACAGGGAGCCCATATAAATTTATGTCGTCAAATCTTGACTACATTATAGAAAAGTTTAAATAAGAGACCAAACTTAAAGATTTTATGCTAACTAAAGAACAAATACTAAAAGAATATGGATTAAGCGATAATGAAATTAAAGTTTATTTAGCTTCACTATCTTTGGGCACTTCAAAAGTAAATGAAATATCCAAAAAAGCCGATTTACTTAGAACAACAACCTACGAAGTGCTAAAAACACTTGTTGAAAAAGGTCTTGTTTCTTATGTAATCAAATCAGGAGTAAGATATTTTGAAGCCGCAGATCCAAACAAGCTTATAAATATATTAGAAGAAAAAAAAGAGAAACTAAACTCTATTTTACCAGAACTAGAATCTCTTAAAGCATCCGTTTTGGAAAAGCCAACGGTTGAAATTTATGAAGGAAAAGCAGGACTAAAAACCATTCTTGATGATGTTATTAAAACTAAACCAAAAGAGATTCTTACCTTATCTTCTTCTAAAATATTTAAAACTTTAATGTTTTATTTTCCTCATTGGATAAATAGAAGAGTAAAAGCCAAGATTCATGCTAAAATCCTCCAGCAAAAAGTTAAAACTACTAAAAGACTGAAGAAGAAAGACAAACAAGAATTAAGAGACATTAGATTCTTGCCTAAAGATTTTACCATAAATACCCACATACAGATTTATGGAAATAAAATTGCTATCTTAACTTTAAGAAAAGATGAACCTATTGGTGTAATAATCGAAAACAAAGATATTGTAGATACTCAAAAATCTTTGTTTAATGTTTTATGGAAAACGGCAATCTCCTAACCGCTCTGGCATTTAAGCAACCGCACATTCAACAGAACCATCAATTAAATTATGACCATTTAATGAAGAAGTTAATTGTTGGGTGAAATTCTCAACAGGAATCTCTTTGTTTCTAACTTTTCCAACAAAATTTAATCTGATGGTAATCGTTCCATTTTCAACAAAAGTTTCAAAACGCCATTTAACTATATTTTTTAATGTATATTTATCAATACCAAACACTTTAGAAGCATCAAAAATTCTAATTCCTGTAACAAAACCTTTTGCATCAACATCAGCAACGAAGTTTTGGAATTCTGCGGAGAGATTATAAGTTCTATCTTTAATTTTAAACATTAAAATATCATTATTAAAATCATACAAAAACTCTCCTTTTCCAGTTCCGTCAAGATGTCTTCCAGTCATTTTTATAATTTATAGTTAGGGATTTCATTCATATCGATAAATGTCACAACTATTGTTTTATCATCTCTAATTTCAATGATTAGTTTTCTATATCCATCACTTTTGCGATAATAAGCAGCATATCTTGCATTCTCTTGAAGATATACTTTTCGAGGATTTTCTCGTTCTACCATCTGTATAAGCTCTTCCTTATTAAAAACTTTTCTCTGCTTATTGCTTAAATGCCAAATTGCATGAGGTGAAACTACTATTTTTTTCCTTTTATCAAGAGTCGAAACTCTTCTTTACTGACTTCTTTCACAGGCTTGGTTGAATATATCCCCATAACTAGCTTAAACTTTAACTCTAATTAAATACTTTTCTGATTTTTTAATCATATCCCTTCCAACAGCAAAAACTATTTAAACAATTACAATTCCATAATTAGTAAACACTAGGGCACGGAACAATTATTTGCTCACTCGCTCGGTTACTACACTTTGTTTCGTAATTAACCTTCGCTTTCCGTTCACAAATGTTCCTCAATTGGCGCTAGTGTTTACTGAAATTGAGGTGGAGATGTTTGTTAACTAATAGTTTTGTTCATGTTCCTGGAATCAATAAAGAGAAAGAAGCTTTAATCTGGCAGAACAATATTCTTAACTGGCAGGAATTCTTAGATAACATTCACAAATTAGATTTAAGAAACAAAGAATTAGTTCATTCTTTTATAGAAAACTCAATTTCTGCTCACAATAATCAAGATCACGGTTTCTTCCTGAACAATCTTCCCAGTAATGAACATTGGCGGGTTTATAAACAGTTCAATTGTTGTTTTCTTGACATTGAAACTACCGGACTAAGCAGAAATTACCATGATGTTACTGTAATTGGTTTATATGATGGAAATGAATCAAAGATTTTTGTTAATGGTAAAAACTTAGATGATTTTCCAGCAGAGATTG
>CAZIMI010000128.1:0-4522 GCA_964540325.1 uncultured Methanosarcinales archaeon
TACTAAGACCAAGATAGCAGGAAACAAGTAACTTAGGAATGTACCCTCTTCACTAACTTTCTCAATTTTAGTAGTTAAAGGTGAAACAAGTGTTCCTGCTTCAGTTACTTTTTGCCCTTCAATATTGGCAATAACTTCATTCAAACCTGCTTGAACATTATCTAGCGTGGCTGAGCTTTCAGATAAAGCAGAAGAAACAGAAGCTAAATTTGAATTAGAACTTTCCACTGCAGACGCTGCAGTACTTAATTTTTCTTTAGCCGAATTAAGATCTGTTTGAAGTGAATTGATAATTCCTCCCAGACTTGTACTGGTAACATTTGTACCGCCAAGTTCTTCCAGAGCATCTTGTAATGGTTTTCTAATCGCAACTTTACTTGAAGTAATATTGGCATTATTAACAGCGTCAATCGCCTGATTAATTTTTTTAATTGCAGTTTCCATTCCTGAAGTTAACGAACTAAGTACTATTGAATCATATGTTGCTGTGGGGGCAGTTAGGTCTAATCCTGAAAGACTTGATTTAACAGAGTTTGTTGTTGAAGAAGCAGAAGAAGTTTTTTCTTTAAGAGTGTTAACTTCAGCATTTTTTTCAGCGATCGTTGTTTTTGTGTTAACTACTCGTGTAAGAACGTCTTGGGCTAATCCCTGAGAAATTTCTTGTGATTTAATATTAAATTTTTCTTTTACAGTTTCCTGTATCATCCAGACAATGTTAACTTTGCTGGGGTCAATATGAAAAACCACTTCTTTTTGTTCATTTCCTGAAATGTCTAAACTTTCCGGTAAAACTATACAAGTGTGAGTGGTTCCTCTTTTAACTTCATCAATACAACTTTCTAGCGATTCATATTTGCTTATTGTAAACTCTTCCTCCTCTAACAAAGTTACGAAGGAATTAACATCTTCAGTAAACGAAGAGCTGTAAACTCCAATGTTTAAGCCAAATTGTCCGGAAGTGTTATAAGATAAACCTAGAAGAAGAATAATTAATAAGGGTGCAAAGATAATAATTAAAGCGGAAGCTTTTGACCTTAACAAAAGTTTAACATTTTTTTTGGTCAATAAATATAAAGATCTCATTTTTCTTCCTCACCAGAATCATCAATAGCTATTTTTTCAAACACTTCATTTAAGGTTGGTTTACGGATATCCATATCAAAGAAATTTAAATTTTCATCTTTAATCATATTCAATAAACCGCTCATTGTTTGTTCTACCTCTTCCGGGTAAATTATTAATTTATGGCCTTTGTCAATAATTTTCTTAAAATGTAATTCTTTTAACTTTCCAAGAACTTCTTCTTTTTCTTTTCCTGAATGAACATTAATTGTAAAGTGATCTTTCAAATATGGTTTTTTTACATCTTCAATCAACCCATGGCTATGGACTTTACCCCTATGGACAATAGCTACTTTATTACAAATCTTTTCAATATGTTCCAAATGGTGAGAAGCAATAACAATGGTAATTCCTTGCTTGTTGACTTCTTCCAATAAATGTAAAATTTCTTTTTGTAGAATTGGATCTAAGTCAGCAGTGGGTTCATCTAAAATAAGAATTTTTGGTTTATGGACTAAACTGCAGGAAATGTCTAAGCGTTTCTGCATTCCTCCGGAAAGGTGTTCGGCCAGTTTATTATGGTGTTTACTTAATTTGGTAAATTGCAGTAAACTATTAATGTTATTTTTTAAGGTTTCTTTTTCAATTTTATAAAGTTTACCGAAATGGATTAAATTTTCTTTAACAGTTAATTTTGGATAAAATGAGTTGTGTTGGGGAGTGAAACCAAAATGTCTTTTTATTTTGTGTAAGTTTTTGTTTAAATCTTTTTCTTTTCCTTCAACTTTAGAATAATAAACTACTTCTCCCTCGCTTGGTTCAAGAAAACCAGAAAGCAAATTTAATAACGTAGTTTTCCCGCTGCCAGACTGGCCGATAACTCCAAGAACATCACCGGCTTCAATCATTAGGTTAACATCTTTTAAAACTTTATTTTTCTTGTACCCTTTATCTACCCCTTTTAATCTAATCAATTCCACATCTATAGATAAATATTATTTGTTTATAAAGTTTGTGGGGATGTTAAGTTAATTTTTATTTTACAGTGCCGTCTCCCCTAAGTGGACGGCACTGTAAAGTATACTGGGATTTGTCACCCATTAATTGCAGGGAAAATTATTAAAGAGAAGAATTTCTAAAGAAAGAAGGCAACTACTATGGTTTTTAAAATAGGTTTTAGTACAGATAAATATGTTGAAGAACAAGCGAAGTACATTTTAGAGAGAGTAGCTAAATTTGACAAAAAACTTTACATTGAATTTGGTGGTAAACTTTTGTTTGACTATCATGCGGCAAGAGTGCTTCCTGGTTATGACCCTCATGCGAAGATTCAGATTTTGCAAAAATTAGGGGATAATGTAGAAATTGTTGTCTGTATCAGCACGATAGATATTCTGAAAGGAAGAATAGTTGGAAGTCTAGGCATTACTTATGATAATTTTACATTAAAAATGATTGATAACCTAAGATCTTATGGGTTAAATGTTTCCACGGTTGTCATAACAATGTTCTCTGGAGAAAATGCAGCTTTAAGGTTCAAAGATTTTTTAGAAAGTAAAGGGATGAAAGTTCATCTGACAGAAATAATTGAGGATTACCCCACTAACATTGATAAAATTACTAGTAATCAAGGGTACGGAAAAGAACCTTTCATTAAAACAAATAAGCCAATAGTGGTGGTTACTGGTGCGGGACCCAACTCAGGAAAGATGTCAACTTGTTTGGCGATGGTCTATCAGGACAAACAAAAAGGGTTAGATTCTGGTTATGCCAAGTTTGAGACTTTTCCAATCTGGAACTTGCCTTTAGACCATCCTGTGAATATTGCTTATGAAGCGGCAACGGCAGACATCAAAGACTTTAATCTTATTGATCCGCACCATTTCAAAGCCTATAATGATGTTACAGTTAACTATAATCGTGATGTTGAAAATTTTGTAATCATCCAAAAGATCATGAAGTCGATTATTAGCAACGATAATTTCATGAACAATTATCATTCTCCTACAGATATGGGGGTGAACATGGCTAAAGTAGGTATAATTGATGATGCTATCTGTTCTGAAGCCGCTAAAGAAGAAATTATAAGGAGATACTTCCGTTACAACCATGAAAATATTTTGGGATTGGAAAAGAAAGATACAGTTGAAGTTGCTGAAAGATTGTTAGAGAAAGTTAACCTGAAAAAAACGGACCGGACAGTCGTTGAACCAGCAAGGATAGCTGCTAAAGAAGCCCAGGAGAAAGGCAAAGGAAATAAAGGCGTTTATTGCGGGGCAGCGATTGAACTAAGTGATGGTACGATTGTTACTGGGAAAAATAGTTATTTGTTACATGCAGGATCGGCAGTGATCTTGAATGCAGTCAAAGTGTTGGCAGGAATTCCCGATTCAATTTGTTTAATCTCAGAAGAAATAATCAATCTAATTAGAGGTTTTAAAACTAATTCATACAATGAAAGTTCAGAGAGCTTAGGTCTTCAAGAAGTTTTGATTGCTCTAGCGATAAGTACGGCAACTAACCCCACAGCAAAACTGGCTTTGGAGCAGTTGCCTAAACTTAAGAATACAGAAATGCATACAACTCATATCATGAATAAAGGCGATGAGGCTCCGATTAGAAAGTTAGGGATTAACTTGACAACGGATGGAATCTTTCCTGGATCAAGATTGTATTTAGATTAAACCTTATGTTCTTTTTTCAAAGCATGTGCATAAGCAACTTGATGGTGTCTTAATCTTACCAGAATTTTATTATGGGTTTTCATTAAATCTTTAATGTTTTCAGTTGTTTTCCTATGTTTGACTTTATGCCTTAACTTTTTTTCTTCAGATTTAGCTTTACTATGTTTATGGACATGTTTATGGGCTTTTTTACTTAATTTTTTGAGTTCTTTATTTAGTTTAATTAGTTTTTTAGAATAAACATACAAGTAACCAGCTTCATTGGTTAGATTCATAAGAAAAAAGGAATGTTTTAATGTTTATAAAGTTTTATCAAAGAGAATGAGTTTACTTTCTTTGAATCCTAATTTCTGGTAAAACTTTTTTGCTTCCGCTTCTTTATGGGCAAGAAGGGAAATACCTTTCTTACTACTCTTGATAGAATATTCTTCAACTTTATTGATTAGTTTTTTTCCAATTCCTTGGCGCTGAAATTTTTCTGTAATAACAATTTCATCAATAAAAATTTTTGGTCCTTCATCCCAAAGAAATTCACTAAAAATTATAAATCCGATAATTTCTTCCGATTCTTCTGCTACTAACATAAAACTTTTGTGAGAATATTCTTTTATTTTCTCTTCAGCACTTTTTTCTGTCCACTTTTCGTTGTACGGAGTTTTACTATACTCTTCTTTAAAGATTAAAGAAATCTTTTTGTAATCTTGGGAGGAGGCTTTTCTGATTTTCATTACATAATCAGGCGAGGATACCCAACAGTTTAGTGTTGGGAGGAATCG
>CAZIMI010000129.1:0-4490 GCA_964540325.1 uncultured Methanosarcinales archaeon
ACGGCAATAGCATATATTTACGGTAACAAAAGACTTCTTCGCTCACTACGTTCGCACCACGCTGCGCTTTCGTCGCTAACGCTCCTCAGGGAACTTAACAGCAACTAAACGAGAAATGGCTCGGCTCGCCATTTCTCCAAATTTCAGTTTTCAGCTCTGTTCCGCTCCCTGCGGTCGCTCCACGAGGAAAACTGAAACTTCGTTTAGTTGCGATGTTAAACGAAGTAATCAACCAATCAATTTCCTACACTCTTCCTCGCTCAACTTCTCATACTTTCCAGACAGCACAATTTCTTTTTCTACTAACTCCGATAAACTTAACATTAGATTCTGTTCTTTATATTTGTCTGCGATATAATCAAAAGGAACTTCAGGATAATCTTTCTGTAAATCATCAAACTTACTTGTAAGATCGTCAAACTTTTTTTCCAAGAATTGTTTTGTGAACGCTTTACGTGCACAAACCATGCCATAAATGATATCCACAACCGCATGTTGTTTGGTATAGAGAACAGATGAAAACATTTTTCCTATACTATCATCATAATCGTGAAATTCATTTGGCGATAAAATTGTTTTTCCAATATTGTATGCTAAAATTGAATAAGTTATATGTAAACTTGGACAACAATTAACTGGATCATCAAAATATTGCACAAACTTCAACGCTTTATCATTATGATCTGTTGGCCGAGGCATGAACGTTGGGATTTCTTTGAAAACTTTTGCTGCAAGTTTATTAGCGTATTTGAAACAGTCTGTTATTTCTTGCAGTTCTTTTTCAGTACAAGCAAAAGTAAAATGTTTAGCAAGAGCAAAGAATTGCGGAACAATTAATGAATATGCTTCTGCATCTTCTGGTTTGAATGGTATTTGTCTATCAATATCGGTTTCAACATTGTACTTATCTTCTTTTTTTATTATTGTTTGGGTTTTTTGATATTTATCTAGCCAGTCCCAGGTAATATCGGTAAGAATTCTACCTTTCTTTCTAGTTTGCAATTGCAAGAAATCATTTAATACTGAAAAAGACAATCCTAATGGCGGTATAGGAAACATAATTTTGTTTGTTGGAACTTAATATAAAATTATTTCTGTTTTAGAAGAGATATTTACCCAAAACATTTATAAACTCACACTTAAAATAAGATAAACATAGCCAACGCTTATCCGTTGCAAAAAATGAGAAAACTATCTCATTTTTGCACTAAAAAGAAACTTGTTGTTTCTTTTTATGTGTAGGGTAAAGCATTACGCATTGAGGCAAAAGAAATATGCGAATGAGATAATTCTTATTTGCTTGATAAAAATAAAAGAAAAAAATGCGAGTCCACACAACCCAGCATCGCAAAAGACTTAAAATCTCTTGACTGTCACAATTAGTATCCAATAATCGTGCGGAATATATAAACATTTCGTTCAAAAAAAGAAGGATAGAGCTGGAGTCGCATAACTTGGTTATTGCGGGAGACTTAAGTGGCAATCTGTCACAGAAATCTCTTGACTGTCACAAGTCTTGTGGGTTCAAACTTTCCTTTCCTCCCTGGGAAGTGGAAGTCCCGCCTCCAGCGTCCAAAAAGTAGAACCACAAAATAAAAAACAAGGAGAATAATAAAAATGGCACCTGAACAAGAAAGTTTACTAATCGATTCCAAAGAATACCTTAAATCAGGGATTCATATTGGAACTAAGTTTAAAACTAAGTATATGAGTAAATTTATTTACAAAACTAGACCGGACGGATTAAGTGTATTGAATTTGCAGCAGATTGATGAAAGGGTTGCTATGGCGGTAAATATGCTTTCGCAATACGAACCAGAAGATATTTTGATTACTTGCCGTAGAGAGAATGGCTGGAAAGCTTTGAAGAAACTGAACGAACTTACCGGAATCAAAGTAATTTCCGGCAGATACCCTCCGGGAATTCTAACGAATTCAAACTTGGAAACTTTTACTGAACCAAAAGTAATCATGGTTTGTGATCCTTGGCCAGACAAGAATGCTGTTGAAGATGCTTTTAAAGTTGGACTTCCTGTAATTGCTTTGTGCGATACTAATAACCAATCAAACAAGCTTGATTTAGTTGTCCCTTGCAACAATAAAGGTAAGAAATCTGTAGGTTTAATCTTTTATTTGATTGCTAGAGAATACATGCAAAGGAAAGGTCTCCTGGCAGGAAATGAAGAAATGTCTGCAAAGATTGAAGACTTTACTGAGGAATAAGGTTTTTTCTTTTTTAATATTTTTTTCTGACTTCTATTTATATCTCGCTTTTCCACAATCTTTTTAAACAAACTTCAACTAAATTCTTTCATGAAAAAAGTTGTGACGTTAGGTGGAGGTACAGGTAACTTTACTGTTCTCAGAGGATTAAAGAAATATAATCTAGACTTAACTGCCATCGTATCTATGGCTGATGATGGCGGTTCTACGGGAATATTAAGAGATGAACTCGGCGTTCTTCCTCCTGGAGATGTCAGACAATGTTTAGTTGCTTTATCTGACTCCAGCAAACTGATGCGGAATTTAATGAATTACCGTTTCGATAGCGGTTCTCTTGGCGGGCACAATTTTGGAAATCTTTTGTTATCTGCTTTAGAGAAAGTTACCGGAAGTTTTGAACAGTCTATTGAAGAAGTAAGTAGAATCCTTTCTATTAAAGGAAAAGTTCTTCCGATTACTACTAACCAAGTTCGTTTAAAGATGATTCTGGACAACAATAAGATTCTGAATGGGGAAGGAGAAATCTATACTTCCACAGAAATTGATAACGGTTTTCGAAGTATTTTTTTGGAGCCGATACCTAAAGTCAACCAACGAGCAATAAATGAAATTATGAACGCTGATTTAATTATTATCGGACCAGGAGGCCTTTATAGTTCTTTAATTCCTATTCTACTAGTTGAAGGAATCAGCAAAGCTTTACGTGAAACAAACGCAGAAAAAGTTTTCGTAGTAAATTTAATGAATAAAAAAGGTCAAACCACTGGTTTTAAAGTTAGCGATTATTTGAAAGAGATAAGAAGATTTACTGGGAAAGATGTTTTTGATTCTGTTGTGATTAATAATGGCCACCCTCCAGAAGATTTAGTTGAAGCTTATGCAGAAGAAGGTAATTTAGTGGTTAATGATTCTGATGAAGATGAAAAGGTTATTTGTACAGATTTACTTAGCCATAAACTTAAACAAAGACAGGAAGGTGATTTATTGAAAAGAAACCTTATTCGTCACGATCACAAAAAACTTTCTCAAGTTCTGATGGGGATTATCAATGAACTCTAAACTCATAATCTTTGATTTGGATGATACACTTTTCTTATCTTCTAGTGTGGTTAAAGAAGATTATTCTAATTTAGAAGAAATAAAGCTTTTCTCGGGAGTAAAAGATTTTTTAACTAACGATAATTCTAAGAGAATATTAGTTACTAAAGGAAATAAAGAAATCCAAGAAAAGAAAGTAAACCTTCTGGGGATAAACAGTTTTTTTGAGGAAATATTTTATCCCTTAAATGATGAGGGTAAAAGCGGTTGTTTTAAAGAGATTATTAAAAATTATCCTCATTATATATTATGGGTTGTAGGAAATAAGTTAAGCTCAGAAATACGTTATGGGAATGAATTGGGATTAAAAACAGTTCTATTGAGGAAAGGAAAATATAAAACTTTAAAAGCAAAAGATGATTTCGAAGTTCCAGATTATGAAATCGACGAATTTACTGAACTTAATGATATCTTAAAATGCAAGCAGTAATATTAGCAGCAGGGAAAGGAACAAGAATGTATCCAATGGCTTTAGATAAACCTAAGCCGTTGATTGAAGTAGCTAACAAGCCGGTTTTAGAACATAATATGGAGCAATTGTTGGGCTTGGTTGACGAAGTAATCATTATTGTTGGTTATAAGAAAGATATGATTATCAATCGCTTTGGCGACAATTATAAAGGGATGAAAATTAAATATGTTGTTCAAGAAGAACAAAAAGGTACTGGCCATGCTGTTTTGATGTCGGAAGAGTTTGTTAATGAAAAGTTCTTGGTTTTGAATGGAGATGATTTATTCTCTCGTAAAGATATGGGAAACATTTCTAAATATGAAAATTGTATTCTTGTAAAACATAAAGAAGACGCTTCAGCTTTTGCTGCGGTTGTTGTTGAAGAAGGCTTAGTAAAAGATATTGTTGAGAAGCCAAAGAAATTCGTTTCTAATCTGGTTAATGTCGGGATGTATTGTTTTTCTCCAGAAGTTTTTGAAATTATTAAAAGTTTGAAACCTTCCATTCGTGGCGAATATGAAATCACTGACGCAGTTAAAGTTATTGCCCAGAAAGGCAAGATGCACGCAGAAGAGATTAAAGGCTATTGGATCCCTGTAGGGTATCCTTGGCACATTTTAGAAGCTACAGAAAAATTGTTGGATGAGAATGATGAGATTTCTATCAAAGGTAAACTGGGAAAGAACGTTAAGATTGAAGGCACTATTGATATTGGTGA
>CAZIMI010000130.1:0-4123 GCA_964540325.1 uncultured Methanosarcinales archaeon
CCATATTATTCTAGAAGTAAGACTCTTTTATAAACTTTTCTACAAATTTGTAGAAAATCCATTAAAAAGTATAATGGATTGACCACTCGGCAAGAATATCGCTTATAAGAATTTCCAGTAACTAAAATAACTATCAGAACTTCGAAATAGATATTAAATAGATAGTTCTCAGATAATTAAAAAGGGGGATTTAAAATGACAAAACAAAAATTAAACAGAATTTCTATAGCAGGACTAACAATTGAATCAACAGATAGTATTGAAAAGATTTCTAAAGTAGCAGATAAGATCTTAACTAAACATCGCCACTTAATTGAAGATAAGGTACAAGTGTTTCAGAATCCTTGTTATTGAAAATGTTACCCAAATATCAAGAAGTTGAAAATGTAAGAGGAATGTCTGCTGAAGATAAGTTAGAAGAAATTAAGAGAGCACATCAATGGCTAGCAGACAATTATGTTAAAGATAATGACAAACATAATTATTATGTTTACGTTTATTTTGCGGATATTGTGCAGAGGTTGATTTGATAATAATTATTTTCATTTCCAGACTAATCTTTTTTGGAACTGCTTTACACATTTTACATTAATGAAGTTACTAATCCATAAATCGCTAATAATATTACAAAACCGCCCATTATCCAAGACAAAATATTTAATATTTTTTTAAGATTCATTTTATTATACACCCTTCTTGATTATTTTTAATTACCATTTTTTAGATTTGAGAAATCAGTTTGTAAATAATTAATCCAATACCAATTAAACCAAGAACAATAATAAGTATTTCTAAGAACCTACCAATTAAAAGCTTTACATCATTTTTCATTAAACTAAAGAATCAAAGGAACAATATAAACTTTACTAATCCTGTTTGATATACCTACTCTTATCATAAACTTCTTTAGAATAAACTGTTGTCATTCTCATTTCATCAACATAAGGAGTACGTTTAGATTCAGGGAGTTTCTTTAAGAAATCCATTCTTGCTTTTCGTATTGATTCTTCTAGATCCATAATAAAAAGAAAAAATAAAGAAATATATAAAGTTAATGTAACCTAAGTATCAAATTAGGGTCAGGACAAATAGATAACCAGTATTCTCTCTCACTGAGAGCACACACGCCAGGAAAGTCTCCACTTCGACCTAACATATCTGTAATGATTTGGAAATGTAAGTGCGGTGGCCAGTTACCGTTAACGGGATAATTACCAATGGAAGCAAACTCTTCTCCTTGTGAAATTACCTGTCCAACTTCTAAATTTAACGAATCCCTTGTAAGATGCCCATACAGAGTGTAAAATGTACAACCTTCAATTTGATGTTCCAAAATGATTGTTGGCCCGTAATCTCCTCGAGCATCATTATCTTGAAAACTGTGAACTTTACCAGTTAAAGGTGCAAAAACTGGAGTACCAGGAGTAACAAAAACGTCCATTCCTAAATGTACAGACCTGGTTAAACTTAACGACTGCCGATAGATAATTCGATCTTCATTATACCTTCCAATGCCCGATATCCGATAATTATCAAGTTTACTTTTAATGTACTCTTCAGAAGCCACAGGATCAGCAAAATCCATCCCTACAATTTCTGAATTCTGAGCAGTAAAATCAAAAAAAAAATGTTCCCTGCTATTAATAACAGGGCTAACTTCTTGCCGAGCGATTAGTTCAGTTACCATTTTACATATACATCACTGCTAAAGATTCAATGTCTGAAGTTTCAGGTAAATCTCGATCGCCACCAATCCGAACATGGTTTCTTAATATCCCACTACCTTCAAACCCTAAATTTCTCATCGCTCTAATGATTGGCGTATGAGCAACCCTACTTTCGTTATAAATAATATCTGCTCCACTAATATCATCTAAAACTCTTTGGGCACAAGCTTGAAGTAAACCTTGTCTTCGATGTTCTGGAAAGGTTGCACAATCACTAACTTCGTAGATGTTTACAGCTTCACCAAATATTCTTGGACTAATTTGTTCAGCAACACACATGCTAACAATATTTCCCAAATGTCTAGCAACATAGGTTGTTGAATTATTCAATACTACCCTAACATCTTCAACTGTTGGTATGTACCACATGATAACTTCACCGTCCCGAGAATATGCTTCTTCCATTAAAGTGATTACATCCCTAACATCTCTAGCAGAAGGAAACTCTAACCTTTCAACAACATATTCAGGGGAAACTTGAACTCTACTTTCTCTTGGATCTCTAGCAATAAGCTGTTGATACGTATCACTTTGTTCCTGAAACAAAATTCCAGGAGTTAACCTACTGGGATCATTTCTTCCAAGATAAACCATAGATAGTTCAGTTCCATTATATCTAAACGGAATCGCCGCTTCAATCTCTGCACCCCTTATTCCCTGAAGTAATTCCGGCTCTGTTGTTATTGTCCGCAGAGTTATCCTGGTAGCATTTTCCTGTTGAGCAATATCTCTAGCCACATCAACATAATCCTGCAACATTCTTGCAGTGGGAAGATTTTCTACAACTAACAAATCATCTCCCTCACCTGCAAAACCTTTTACCCGATTATTAAGAGAGTCATATTTTATGTCTGGTGTACCAATACTACCAACTTGTCTTTCTTCTGTTTCAATTCTGTCTGTTAATTCCATTTTGTTTGCCTCCGAGTTTTTCACTCTAGAAACCAAAAGACTTAAAAAGTATAATAACTTAATGTGAAATAATTCACAAAATGCCAACTGTAGCCCATATTGTAAAAAGTATCATTGGAAAGAAACCTTTCATTCAGGAAGCTCTTAGTAGAGGTATCCTTAACAACGCAGCGTTAGCGGAAGAACTAACTCCGGTAATTGAAAAAGAATTAGGAAAAAAAGTAAAGTTCTCGGCAGTGAATATGGCCATTAGAAGGTTAGGTGAAAAGTTAGAAAAAACATTTGTGGTCAGGCCAAAGTTTGACAAAAAGTCAGATATTACAATCAAATCTGATTTAGTAGCAATTACTTTGTACAAAAATGATAAAGCGGAAAAACACATAAAAAATATTTATGACATCATTAGTTTGAAAGAAGGTGATTTATTAACAATCACGCAGGGTTTACAAGAGATCATGATTATCACTAATCGAAAACATCGTAAAGAGATGTTAAAACTGTTCCCAAAAAGTTCTATTAAAAAAATTATTAAAAGTTTAAGTAGTGTAACAATTAAAGTTCCTTTAGAATCTATCAGAACAGTAGGTTTGTTTTATTCTGTTACAAGAGCTTTAACTTGGGAAAACATTAACATTGTTGATATTGTTTCAACATTAACAGAAATGACTTTTATTTTGGATGAAGATGATACAGCCAGGGCTTTCGAGATTTTGAAAAGGTTGATTAAAGAGAATCGCTAAGGCAGATACCCATCATAATCCTTACCACTTTGATGTTCGTAACCAGCGACGATTCTATCAACTACTTCCATGATGTAATCTTTATTACCGGGTTTTAAAGAATTAGAAATATACTTAATTAGTTTCTCAGTTTCTTTTAAATCAGCACCGCTGGGGTTAAGGATCATGTCTAAGTTGTCCATTTTATCACAAATACCAATTCAACAACAAAGTACCAGCAACTCCCTGAGTATCATTGTTAATAGTAGAAGTACTCTCTTCAATCTTACCTGTAAGTTCACCGTTCTTATCAATACGAGTGGGATCATACGAACTTTTTTTAGAAATCTTTAAATCCGGTTGAAACTGAAACTCGTACCCCACTTTCAATTCAATTCCAAAACTGCCAAACTTAGTTTCAACTGAAACGTATGGGAAAACTTCTCCGCCCCAACCTTTACTTACTGCCTGAGTGATAATACTTTGGTAAGTGTTAGCGATAGTGTTCATCTGTGACCAATCCAAAGTTAACTCTCCACCCTGGTTTAATTTTCCGGTAAAAGGTCCTTCAGACACAACAGAAATATCTAATTCAGATGAACTTTTAATGTAAAAAGCACCACCTTTAACGCCCAACTTAAAATCTAAAAAACCAAAATCGTGAACTTTGTAAGCAAGATCTGCACCAAACTGAACCAAATAATCTAAATGTTGAGTCCATTCTGTAGGAGTATCACCAAGCAGAGCAGGTTCAGATAATAAAAC
>CAZIMI010000131.1:0-4119 GCA_964540325.1 uncultured Methanosarcinales archaeon
GAAAAGAAATACAATTATCTGCTTTGCATCTTTGACAGAGAGGAAGCAATCTTTGCTTTAACTAAAAAGTTTGGTTATGAAATCCTTTTGAAGATGATTGGTGAAGTTCCTAAAAAAGCGCAAACAGTAGAGATAAAGAAAAACTTTCAGGAAGAGATTATCAAATCTTTAGAAGACTATAATAGAAGATATAATCCAGACCATATTGTTGTTGCTTCGCCAGCTTTTTGGAAAGAAGAATTGTTCAAGAAAATAACTGATCCGGAATTGAAAAAGAAAATTGTTTTGGCTACCTGTTCAGATGTCAGCGAAAGATCTATCGACGAAGTGATTAAACGTCCTGAGCTCGATAAAATCATGAAATCTTCCCGGACCAGACAGGAAAAAATATTGATGGACCAACTGTTAAATGAAATCAATAAAAATAATCTTGCTGTTTATGGTTATGAAGAAGTTAAGAAAGCAATTAATGCTGGAGCAATAAGTAAACTGATAGTCAGTGATGATTTCATTCAACAAAAACGTTCTGAAGGCAACTATTTAGAGTTAGACGAGTTATTAAAAAGTATTGATAGCCTTAAAGGTGAAATCCATATCATCTCTTCTCAACAAGAAAGTGGCCAGAAGCTTGACGGACTTGGCGGTATTGCCGCCTTGCTTAGATACAAGCTCGAATGGTAATTTTAAGCCAAAATAATTAGTGACTATATTTTGGAAAACCACAACCTTTTAATAGTAGTTCGTTTTACTGATAATCAAGTAACAAAAATTACTTTTGTTCGATAAAAACGGAGGGGTTTTGAAAAAAATGATTGTAAAAGATGAGTTATTAAGCAAACTGAGAAGATATTTTGACCTCAATTTATATGAAGTCAAACTATGGGCTGCTCTGTTGAGCAGAGGAGTTTCTACTGCCGGCGAACTTTCTGATATTGCAGATGTTCCCAGAAGCAGAAGTTATGATGTTCTAGAAAGTCTAGAAAAGAAAGGGTTTGTAGTAATGAAACTAGGAAAACCGATTAAGTATATTGCTATTCCACCAACAGAAGTTGTTGATCGAGTAAAAAAGAATATGCATGCAAATGCCCAGGAGAAAATTAAAAGGTTAGATAATGTTAAGAGTTCACCTTTACTTACAGAACTGGAAAGCCTGCACAGTAATGGAATTAGTTTAGTTGATCCTTCAGAGTTAAGCGGCTGTTTACGTGGAAGAAATAATATTTATAACCATTTGGACTTGCTAATTAAAGATGCTAAAACCAGTATTAACATTATGACTTCCGATAAAGGTTTCATGAGAAAAGTTGAAGGTTTAAGGTCAACTTTGGAAAATGCTAAAAAGAAAGGCGTTAAAGTTAAGATTTCTGCTCCCTTAACTAAAGAGAACAAAAAGATTGCTGACTCTTTGAAAGGCGTAGCTGAAGTTAAGCATAACGATAAAGTAAAATCCAGATTTGTAACTGTTGATAGTAAAGATCTTGTTTTTATGATGCTTAATGATAAAGAAGTGCATCCAAGTTATGACTTAGGCGTCTGGGTAAAAACACCTTATTTTGCAACAGCCATGGACCAAATGTTTAACCATACCTGGAATGTAAAGTAAATTTTTTTATTTTGTTTTTTCTATTTCTCTTAATTCTTAACTTCCAAAAGAAGATTTTATAAATATATAGTCACTCCAACTTAAATTATGGAACTTAAGTCAATAATCTCAAAACTGCACGATTTAGAAAGAAAAGTATTGCCCGTCCTAAAATCAGAGACAAAACTTTCTGCAATCGTTAAAATGTCACAATTAGATGAAATTTCTGTTATGCGGGCTTTGCAATGGCTAGAAAATAAAGAGATCATCAAAATCAATAAAGAAGAAAAGAAAGTTGTTAATTTAGATATAAATGGACTAAAATATAAAGAAGAAGGTTTTCCAGAAAGGAAATTCTTGGAAGCATTAACTAAGGAGTTCCAACCATTATCAGAAATATCGAAAAAGACAAAACTTGAAAATCAGGAACTTAACGCTTGTATTGGAATATTGAAAAGGAAACTAGGGATTGAGGTTAAGAAAGAAGAAGAGTTGATGGTCAAACTAGGACCGCAAGCAGATAAGATTCTAAAAGATGGTACGTTTGAAGAGAAACTCCTTGCCAAAGATTTTCCTTTAGATTTGGATTCTATTGAAGATACAGAAAAATTAGCTTTTGACGAATTAAAGAAAAGGAAGAACTTTCTCAAGATTGATGATGAAAAGAAATTAACTGTTGAATTGACTGAATTAGGTCAAAAATTGGTGGAAGAAGATCTGTCCGGCGAATTCATTAACAGGTTAACGCCAGGAATGTTAAAAACTAGCAGTTGGAAAGATAAATCTTTCCGAGCCTATGATGTAGAGATTAATGTTCCTAAGATTTATCCTGGCAAGAAACATTTTGTTAATCAAGCTGTTGAATATGCGAAACAAGTCTGGATCGATATGGGTTTTAAAGAAATGACTGGAAACATGGTTGGAACATCATTCTGGTGTTTTGACGCTTTATTTGTTCCTCAAGATCATCCCGCTAGGGAAATGCAAGATACTTTTTTTTTAGGTGGTAAGGTTGAAAAAGGTAAATTGCCATATAAAGAGATTTTAGAAAAAGTAAAAAATACTCATGAAACTGGCGGAGATACTGGAAGTAAAGGTTGGCAATATACTTGGAGTAATGATATAACTCAAACAAATGTCTTGAGAACACATACTACAATTTTATCAGCGATAACATTATCAAAATTAAAAGAAGAAGATCTTCCCGCTAAGTTTTTTGCTTTAGGAAAAAATTTTCGTAATGAAGCGCTTGACTGGAAACATTTATTTGAATTTAATCAAACTGAAGGCATTGTTATTGATAAAAATGCTAACTTTAGACATTTATTGGGTTACTTGAAAGAATTTTTTAAGAAAATGGGATTTGCTAAAGCTCGATTCAGACCAGCATATTTTCCTTATACGGAACCTAGTGTTGAGATTGACGTTTTCCACCCCGTAAAAAAAGAATGGGTTGAATTAGGTGGAGCAGGAATGTTCCGTCCAGAAGTTGTTGTCCCATTGTTAGGAGAAAATATTCCGGTCTTAGCTTGGGGGCCAGGATTCGACAGATTAATCTTAGACAATTATGGGATTACTGACATCCGTGAATTATACAAAAACGATTTAAAACAATTACGAGAAATGAAGGTGTGGTTAAAATGAAGATTCATGCATTAAGATTAAAACCAGAAATGGATTTAAAACAAGAATTAGTTAATTTCACTAAAGAAAAGAATATCCAAGCAGGATTTATTGTTAGTTGTGTAGGGAGTTTAAAAGAAGCAAATTTAAGATTAGCCGATGAAGAAATCATTAAAACATTTAAAGAAAAGTTTGAAATTGTTTCTTTAGTTGGAACATTATCACAAGATGGTTTGCATTTACATACTTCATTATCTGATAAAGAAGGAAAAGTAATTGGGGGTCATCTTAAAGAAGGGTGTGCCATTAATACTACAGCAGAAATAATTATTGGTGAAGAAGAATCATTAACATTTAATCGTAAAATTGATGAGGTGACAAAGTTTAAAGAATTAATAATAAAAACAAACGAATGAAAATGACAACTGCAAAAGAAATAAATGATTTTTTGAATGAAGAATTGAAGATTCATGATATTGAAGATTCTTCTTGTAATGGATTACAGGTAGAGAACACGGGGGAGATTACTAAAATTGGTTTCGCTGTTGACGCTTGTTTAGAAAGTTTTGAGAAAGCAAAAGATGCTGGATGCCAGATGTTAATTGTTCATCATGGCATGATTTGGGATGGAATTAAATACATCAAAGGCGATACTTACAACAAAGTTAAGTTTTTAATAGAAAATAATTTAGCTCTTTATGCGTCTCATTTACCTTTAGACCGACATGAAACTTATGGTAATAATGGTGTTCTAGCTAAAATATTAAACTTAGAAAACATAAAACCATTTGGATATCACAATGGCACACCTATTGGCTTTATTGGAGAAACTGATACCACTTTAGATAAAATTAAACAAATGGCAATTGGTACGCAAGTGAAAGTTAGAGGGGTTGTAGCTGTTGAACCTGGAG
>CAZIMI010000132.1:0-4112 GCA_964540325.1 uncultured Methanosarcinales archaeon
CGTCATCAATTTTTTCTAAATAATTAGTAGCGGCGACAAAAATCAACCCTTCATTACTACCCATTCCGTCCATCGTTCTCAGCCAAACGTTAACACATCTATCAACAACTTCATGACCGTTATGACTACCTTTCTTCCTAAACATTTGTTCTGCTTCATCAACAAACAACATTACTTTTCTTTTCGTTTTTTTGTACTTCTTTCTCGCAGAATCTATTGCTGCTTCCAAATTCTTCTCGGCCTCGCCAACATATTTGCTGATAATCAAACTTAACGGCAATTCTAAGAACCAACAACCAAGTTCGTTAGACATTGCTTTAGCGACCATCGTTTTTCCAGTACCAGGAGGGCCATACATTAACAAACCTTTCGGCGGATCAATACCATAAGAAGAATAGGCATAAGGGCAATCAATTCCATATTCAAAATGTTTAATCTTTTCTAAAACTGAATCCAAACCGCCAATGTCTGAATAAGATGTTTCTTCTTGACTGATCGCAATTTCTAATCGAGAGGGAGAACTTTCCTGCTGTAATTGTTGAATTTGATGATGATATTTTTGAATTATTTTTTTCTGGCTTTCAATGATTTGTTCTTGAACAAATAATTTTGTAGAAATCTTTTTTACAAACTCTTCTGCTTCCTCTTCCGACATCCCCTCATCTTCCTCAATAATTAAATCATCTAAATCTTCTTCGTCCTCTTCCTTCTTCTTTGGATCAACCATTTTCTAAATTTAATTTTTATGATAATGTATAGGTACAATTTTCTTCTCCTTACCTGAATAATAAAAAGTTCTAATCTGCGCACAATCTCCAAGTAAAAGTCTGGCACGTTCCATCTGCTGCACAGCTTTATCATAACCGTCATTTGATTTAACTTCGTAAATGTCCCAGCAGTCACCGTTAATTCCCACCAAATCTAGTTCCCCAGCTTCATTTCTAGACGGAGGTAAACGGTAGATTACATTTTTCATCACAATTTGATATTGGTCTCTAACTAAAAGTTCAAGTTCATCTACCGCTTTATCATGCTTATTTTTCCCGCTGCTCATTTTTCTTTACTCTTTTTTTTCTTTTTCCCTCCTCATACGGAGGCAAGTAATCGTACCATTGTAACCATTTTCTTTTTCTGCCCATTTTCTAGTGTTCATCCTCAAGATATTTTCCTGCAGAGAAAATGTAAACTCTGCCATTAGGAAAATATTGACAACCATTATCTTCCTGCAAAAGATAAGTTGCAAACTCTTTGTAATCAAAAGGCACATCCATCTCGCCCAGTTCAGTTTTTATAGGAACGTTAATGTAATGAAACTCTTCAACAACTTCCTCTAAAGATTTGTATTCGTTCATTTCAACCACCCTCTCTTATTTCCAATGTTACAGCATTTGTAAAACGGAACATAATGATGATTTATCTCACGTTTATTGCCAACAAGAATCTCTAAGGGCTCGCCACGAAAACCACAATCTACTGGCTGGTATTGATTGCCAACATTAAAGAAAGCACAATAATGAACCAAATTTCCGCGTTTATCATAACCATCGCCCTGATAGTTCTTTTTAATAAGACAATTGATGATTCCTTCTTTTAACCGTTCAACTAAAGGCCCCTCTTTACTTTCTTTTGATTCGTTTCTTTTCTTCTTTCTTCTTCGACTCATACGCTCACCCGGATTTCGTGTTTTGTTCCATCTAACTTTAGCAAAGGACTACCTTTCCGCATTGGTTCCAGAGATTTCATGTGCGCATAACTTCCCCAATGGTTCAGATAAGAACCAGTAAGAATGAAATGTTTTTGAGCTTCGATAACTTTCTTATTTCTCAGGTCTGCAGAATAAAAGTTCTTCACGTGATGACTTAACTGATGTAAATGGCCCATCGCATAAATTTCCGCCTCTGCTAAATTAGCAAGATCAATCACGCCTTTGATTTTAGTGTGTGGCATTCTCGCGCCAGAAGCACCATGAGTTGTGTACAAAGTATAACCCTGTTTTCCTACAAGAAAATAATGCATTTTTCCCCAGCCAAAGTAAGGCACGTCTAACTGCTTAGCCATAATCTTAGAAAGATTTAATCCTGCTTGATTATAAACACGATTTTCATGATTTCCAGGATGTAATCCCAAAATCAATCCGTTTTCTGCTAACGGTTTATACACGCCCAAAAAATGTTCCAGTTGTTGTTCAAGAATTTCGTCCTGTTCATAAACACCGGCACCAACAGAATCACGAGTAGCTGTTTCTAATTGGTCACCCATTAGAATTATAGGGATATTTTTCTCAAAACAATGTTCTAAAACTTCTTGATGCAAATCTTTATCATAATACCTGGAACCAATATGTTCGTCCCCGATAAGCATAATACTTAATTTGTCCCTATCAAATTTTTGATAATTCAGTGTCGGCTTTAATTCGTTTTTTGCAGCAGCCTTTTTCATTGATTCCCATTCTTTTATTTTATCTGACAGTTCTCCCATTTTTCACACCTCTAGCGAATTTTTTTGAAAATAATGTTGTAAGGCCATTTTGCTTGCAGTTCATCCATCATTTCTCGGTAATTTGTAATTAATCCGCAATCATTACAAGCATATTCGTAACGGAAATTGTATTTTCCATCGTCTCTTCTCTGGCCTTTGTATTCGATTTCTCCTTTACATTCCTGACAATTAATCTCGTAAAATTTAGGAAAATCAATTAATTGCTGCTCAAACTTTTTGTCAAGAGTCATTTTCCTTTAGCGAGGTTTTTGTACCTAACCTACTTCAGAGACCAAATTTCAGAACTCCGTAACTGAAATTCAGTATCTTCCGCCTGGTCAGGTCATGTTAATCTTCGATTAACGATGACTAACATGACACAGACGGTTAGGCATTAAGTTGAAGTGTCCTGCCGTAACCTTTAGCTGTCCAGGGGCGGACTGACGGCAGGACTTGTTTCTACATTTTACATTCTCTGACATATTCATCAGCATTCATAATTACATAATCAGCAATCTCTTTGATAATGTTTGATTCCATAGCAATAGCTAATCCAGAATTTTCTCTGTGGAAAGGGCCGCCAGCAGTATTTACATAATAAGCATTGGCAATGCCCATCCAATAAAACTGACCATTCTTTTCAACAAAGAAAGGGCCACCAGAATTTCCAGGATTAATTGTTAAGTCAAGAACTTTTTTTGTTGAGTAGGGAACAACAATATTATTTTTTTCATCTTCAAGATCAAACTCAAAAGGATAATCTCCAGGATTAGCAACAATACCCTCTGTAGTGGCTGGAAACATTCCAAAAGGGTAACCAACCAAATATACTTTATCACCATAATTTAAGATATTAGAATCTGCAAAACTGTTTTCGTTGAGAAGGTTAACTTTTTCTCTAGTTCTTAGGATAGCTAAATCAAGTTCCTCAGATTCAAAAACTACTTCTAACAAAATATCATCAAGTTTATGTTTATCAAACTTAGAATCAACTATCTCTACTAAAGCTTCTTTACGTTCATACTTTGTTCCGTTAATTGTTTCTTCTTGAGCGCCAACAACATGTTGGTTTGTTAGAAGATAGAAAAACCCATCACTTTCTTTGTAAGCAAAACTAGAACCAAAAGCCCCTGATTTAATTTCGTTCCCATTAGCATCTTCATAACGATTATGTGTCCTTAAACAATAAGTTGCATCAACTAACTGTTCTAAAGAACTGATCCCCTGATAATGTTCAACTTTTGGAGGTCTTTCAGGTTGGTAATGATGCATTGGCACACAAGCAGTCCCACCAGTAAGAAGTGTTGCCGCTGCAAAAAGATTAATTAATTTACTTTTCATTCATATCACCTTTAGCGAGTTTATAGAGCTTACATCAACACCAACAACTTCTTGTATACGGGGGCCCTGATGAAATCGAGGCGCACGAGGTGTCGTAGACAACTCGTAATAGGCGCCGTGCCCCGTATACAAGTTAGTTGTGTTGATTTTTTTGCTCAATGGTTGATCAACATTCCAAATTTAATTTTAATTAGTTTCATTCTTGTTCAGTATCCCCACTAATCCCCGGTACTGAGGGTCATCAGTTTCTTTTTTTCCACGTAAAATGTTGGAGAGGGTTGTTGTATAACAAG
>CAZIMI010000133.1:0-4110 GCA_964540325.1 uncultured Methanosarcinales archaeon
TTTAATAAGTTATGTGGATTGATAGTAAAATTAATAGTAACTTCTTTCTTAAGTTTGTCAGGTTTACTTTTTTCTTTTTTAACTTCTTCTTCAACCTCTTCTTCAACTTGATCATCTAAATCTTCTCCATCTAAAGAAACCTCTTTTGGATTACTTACTGGTTCATCCGAAAATAATTCATCTTTTTTAGAACTTTTTTTAGCCATTTTCTTCTTTTTTCCTCCTTTAAGTTTTTCCCATGCAGGATGCAGGTCTTCTTCCATTTTATATAATAAACAAAACAATCGAAATTAATATTAAGGTAAATCCTCCCCCAACAACTCCAAACGATATTTGTTCCCCCAATGTTAAATTTTTATAATTTTTTAGTTTATTGATAATGAAATTAAAGAAACTATTAATCTTAACAGATAAACTATTTAATTGTTGATTTAACTGTGTCTGTAATTGTTTAAAATCCATTATTTACATAAGGAAATAAAAGTAATATAAAAATGTTATTATTTTTACGCGGTTTTTTGCTCTTCTTTTGCAGCTTCTTGAGATTTTTCTTCAACTTTAGCAGTTTCTTCTGCTTTTCCTTCTTCAGCTGGTGCATCTTCTTCAGCTAGCGATTTAGCACCTTCCTTAATAATTTTTAAGTTAACTTGACGAATTATTTTTGTGACTCTCTCACCACAAACAGTTTTATTTTTAATAATTCCGCCCTGTTTATTCTTGTTTCTGTCTTTTCCGGAGAAACCAACACCTTTGCCTTTAATAGAAACCATCTTCCGTGGTGACTGAATACCTTTCCGCATTGGAAATCCACATTTGTCGGATCCGCCAGTTATTTCGAACTCATAACCATCAAACCCTAACAAGTTTCCAGAAATCTTTTCGCCAATAACTCTTTTCAATAAATTGTCTGCTTCAGGACTCTTAACTTCTTTCTGATAAGTCTTTCCGTCCTTTGCTCCAATTACACACTTAAAGTCAACCATCAAAAATCACCCCGTGATTTTTGGGGGTTTCCAATAAATCGTTGTTTTTTGTAAACCATTTTACATATCTCCCGAGACTCAAGAACTTATCAGTTCACGCCCATTTAGGGTTATCTCAGCTAATTTATGTTTAATTATTGTAGTTTTTTATAAAGGTTTTGGGTTTGAGAAAGAAAAACTTGGACAAGATTTATTTTTTTTCTCTACAAGAGTAATACAAAGCCATCCCACCAGTAAGACCAGCTACTGCTGCATGGAATAATCCAGAATACTTATCATCAAATGTTGGCATCTTAACTGCCTCAATTTGCAAAGCGATTGCTTTTGTATAGATATATTCTAATAAATTGTCTAACGCAATATATCCGTTAACAGCTGAAACTGTTCCACAAGTTATAGTTGCAGAAAAGTTTTCCCAATTAATACTTGTATCTTCTTCATTACACATATTTAATAAATATTTAATGAATATTTATAAATCTTTCTGGCCATTTGTTACTCAAAAGTAATCATCTGTTGGAAATATAAGACTTCTTAAATTCCCCAACTTCTCTTTAATCCACTTTAGGTTGCCAGTGATAAACTTCATCATGGTGAGCGTAAAAATAAATATCAATTATTTCTTCAGTATGATTTATCTTAAAGATTAGAACAAAATGTTTGTCTATATGAACCCTATTAAACATTTGCAATGGTTTACGTAAAAATTTATAACCAAAAGGACTAGATCTAATTTCAGCTACTTTCTTCCTAATTATTTGCATTTGTTTAGAATTCTTTTTTGCAAGTTTAGAAAATATCTTGTCTGCTTCAGGTTTAATGTCTAACCCATACATTTTAATTCAAACCATATCTCTTAGCAAAATCATCTACCCGAATACTTTTCTGTTTTTGAATTTGTTTCATCTTTTCAACAAACTCAACTCTTAATGCAGGTTCGTTTTCCATTTCTACATATTCATTAACAACAAATTCAATTGCTTGACTTTTATCTTTAAAGTCATGCTTAGCTTTAACAATACTCAAAACACGATTTACATTTTCATTAATATTTACTAATGCTTGTACCATATTAGTTCACCTAAGTCCCACTAAGTCCGACTTATTTATAAACTTTTTGTTATTTTATCCCCAACTTCTCTTTCAACAAACTTTCTACCACATTGCTCATCTTTTGGTTGTTTTTCTCGCAGTAAGATCTAAAAAGTCTCATCAAACCCATATTTATAGTAAAAGTTACTTTTTCTTTGTAGGTGGGTCTACTTAATTGTCCGGTTCTGTCAAATTCTTCCAGAGCTTCCAAAAGATCTTTATTTTTATCAACTAATTGGTTAAGTTTCTTCTCTGATAACATTGTAAATCAACTCCACAATCCTTATTGGATTGGTTATATTATTTTTAGCAATTTTTTTTATTAAGCTCGCTATTTTATCCCGGTTATAGTTTTTCTTATTTTCCTCAAAAAAATAAATCATTGTTAGTAAACAAGTCCTTTTATTTCCATCTCTGAAAACATGATCAACTGATAAACTTCTTACCAGATAGCTTAACTCATAAACCCAGTTCTGTTTAGTTTTAGCTAAACTAAGTGCGAAGTCTAAACTGCTTTCATTATTGAGTTCCCCTTTTTCTCCAATTTTCTGGTTGAAAGCAATAATGTCCTTCTTGTTTAATGTTATTTTATACATATTTGTATGTATAAGTATGTATGATTTATAAATCTTTCCATTGAAGTTAGTAAAATTGGTAATTCTTATTCAGAATTCTCTAATTTAGTTAATTCTTCACTTAAAGTAGAATGTTCTGTTCTTAATGCCTCTAAAGTTTTCTGTTTGTACTCATTAATCTGGTTTCTGCTTGAGTCCCACTCTAACGGCTTTATTTTCCGATCTAGGTTGAAGAGCAGTTCCTGTATTTCAGATATTCTTTCTTTAGACATAATAGAGTGTTTAGAAGTTGAATTATATAAATGTTAGGGAAGAAAAAGAGGGAATTTAACTTTATATGGTAGAGTTTAAGAATGTTTATATAGGAAAATAATATTGATTAAACAAATGGTATACAAACCTAAGATGATAGGACGCGAAGAATATAAAGAAAAGTTTTGGAGAGAAAAAAAGAAGAGATATAAACAAGGAGCCATTTTATCCGGGATTATAGTTGTAACCTCTGCACTTGGAATTTATTTGGGGTTTTATATGAGAGAAAGAGTTTTAGAACTAGAAGAAAAAGCCAAAAATCCTACAGTAATCGAATGTCATCATCATGTTATTAAAAAAGGGGAAAACTTAGAAGATGCTTTACAATATTTCAGAACAGTAGATCCAGAAGTCAGTGATTCTGAAGTTATTGCTCAAAATAGTTTACCGATTAGACTTAATGTTATTGAAGGACAAGATATCACTTATTGTTTTGAGAAAGAAAAATAAACAATTATTTCTAAAATGCTTATTCTTTTCCACAAACATACAGAAAAGAAACACTTTTCTGGGCTTTCGTAACGAAAGTTTTATAAATAAGTTAACAATAGTTAATTAACTATGGTTGATTATAGCTCAAATAGCGGATATCAAGTAGTTGGATATGGAAATCAAAGTACAGGTAACTATGTAACGAAATCAAACTATTCAAGAAAAGGTACTTGCTGCGGAGCCAGAAAGTTTAATCAACCATGCACAGACTGTCCAGGTTAAAAAAAGAGGTATTGATAATATGAAAAAACTAATCTTCCCACAGGAAATTGAAGTTTGGTATATCTTGCCAGCGATCAGAAAGAAAATCGCCTTGAAGCTAGCAGAAAATCTGCCACAGAAAGATGTTGCAGAGATTATGGGAATCACTCCAGCTGCTATTTCGCAATACAAGAAACAAAAACGTGCAAAAGAAGAGATTTTCGATCAAGAAATGGAAAAAGAACTAACTCTTTCAGTAAAAAACATTCTCAAAGATAATAATCATTTGGGTGATGAAATTATCAGATTAAACAGTTTAATGAAAAAGAAAGGTATTGTATGCAAAATTTATAGAAACGTTTGTGCTTTAAAGAAAAGTAAAGCATGTTGCTATTGTAATAAAAAATGATACTCCTCGGACTAAAGTCCGAGGTATCTCTTGAGGGCAACCTCAT
>CAZIMI010000134.1:0-4103 GCA_964540325.1 uncultured Methanosarcinales archaeon
CGTAGGTCTTAAAGATTTGTTGAAAAAACATGTTTTGTTCAGAACCAACAACATGTACGCTTTTATCAAACTTAAATTCTTTTTGTTTTATTTCTGCTAAACCTAACTCTTTACCATAATAAGTGGGGTAATTGTCGCTAGTAATCCCTACATAAATTTCCAATTTGTACTTTTTCAGATCAACAATTATTGCGCCATCACTTTTCTTAGCAATCTTTTTCTTTAATAATTCCTGAAAAACTTTCTTGCCTTCGTTATCAACTTCACTTTCAAAGTAAAGCCGTTCAAACTTAACTCCAAACTGTTTGTAAAAATCTTCAAAGTCATCTAAACACCATTTTCTTGTTTTTTTCCAAACTGGTTCAATTGACTTTTCGTGTTCATAAATTTTTTGATTAAGTTCTTTTACTTCCTGTTCCAATTTCTCATTATCCTTAGTTTTTTGACTGGCTTGAGCATAAATCTTTCCTAACCAGATTCCTTTATGTTCCTTTGGTTCTTTCTCTTTGAAATGTAAATAACCCCAAAGACACTTTGCCACATGCGGTCCGATATCTCCCTGATAATTAACTCTGATAACTTTTTTACCAACTGCTTCCAATAAGTTAGAAACTGCGGCACCTAAAGAAATGTTTCTCAAATGTCCAATGTGGACACCTTTATGGGTATTGGCATGAAAGAATTCTACCATAATAGTTTCTTTTTTTGTTTTTGTTTTTCCATAAGCTTTCTTTTCTTTGAAAATTTTGTTTAAAGTTTCTTCAGCTAAATATTTTTTATTAACATAGAAATTTAGATAAGGACCAACAACCTGCATTGCAGACAAGAATTCTGGCAGTTTAATCTTCTTTTTCAAATCGCTCCGAGACTTTTTCTCGGGCGTGCCAGAAATTTTATTTCTGAGCATATCGGCTTCTTCCTTAGCATTCTTTCCTAGCTTAAAACAAGGAAATGCATAGTCTCCTAATTTCGGATCCGGAGGAATAGAAATAAGATTCTCTAATTCTTTCTTATTTAATTTAGTCTCTTTTGCAAGTAACTTGATTATTTCTGATCGGAAGTTCATATCACTAAAGAATATTATTTTGTTTATATAAGTAACGGTAATTTGTAGGTAAATATGTCAGCCCGCACGGCACTTAGATTTTGTTCATTAATTTTAGCCACTTCACTTTGTTTCGTGCATCTTATTTGGAGTAATGAACAAAATGTGCCTCCTTTGGCGGGGCAGACATATTACTTGCAGAAATTCACTTCATCAATTTAACAATATAATCTTTAAACTTTAACTGCTCTTTAATAGAATTCTCTAATTCTAAAGCGATAACTTTACTGAAAATTTTCCTCGGCAGTTCTTTAAGATAATCAAACTCTTTAAGATTGTTGACAAAATGTAAATCTCTTTTTTTTCTTTTACTATAACCGTTCAAATGGTTAGCCATAAACTTTGTATCTTTCAAATGGCCCATCATATAATCCCATTCTAACTTATGTTTTTCTTTAGCACATTTGATATGCGATAGATCAATACAAAAACCGCCCATTTTTCCAGGAGGAAGCTTATTCTCAATTTTATTATCATAGTTCAACTCTAAAACAATATTTTTTCTGAACTTGGGAAATTTCTTATACAATTGATCAAAATATTTTTCATGGCAATTAAACAATCTAGTTTTCCATCGTTTATAGAAATATTCCAGTTCTTCTTCAGTAAAATCTTCTCCCCGCATATGCACCAACTTTATTTTCTTGATACAAGATTTTTCCAATTCCCGATATAATTCTTGCCTTTGCCTAACTCCAAGTGTTGTTGGAAACAAAGCTACTTCTTTTATTCCCAGTTGATTGATTTCTTTCAACTGCGCTTTCCAATGATCTTTTTTACGGATAGCAGAAGTACAAGTTATTCCCGGATAGATTCTGTTTTTAAGATTCATTTTGCCATCTCCCATAAAAGATTAAATTGTTTAAGATAAGTACTTGCTACTTTTTTGTTTTCAATAACAATTAAATGATGTGGGCTGCCCCAAATGAAAATATAAGTTTTATTTTGATAAATTACAATCGTTGTTTCATCAAAGAACTTTTGATCTAATTCTTTATACTCTAAATTACCTTCATTCACTCTTTTAGCATTTTTCTTCACAATAATCTTTTCTTTAACATTTTTCTGTTTAATAATCGTAAAATATTGTTTGAGATAAATTGGTTCAACTGTTTCCAAGATATTCTCATCCACCCCTAACAAATAAACAACATCATTTTTCTTTAAATTAGCGGTTAAATCTTTGATCAAAGTTCTGTAAACTCGTTTTCCTTTGTGTAATTCCACTTTTGTTTCTTCCTGGGTAGATTTAAACAATCCTGATAACTGCGGAAGAATTTCGTCAATCTTCATCAACTTTAATTCAAAAGATTGTCTTAAGGCTTTTGGATCTACTGGCTGATAATGTTTCTTATTATTTACAAGAATCGTGTTAATTATCCCTCTATCCAGTAATCTTTCTAAGGTATCATAAACATAAGAACGATGTAAGCCCGTTTTCTGAGCAACGTGGGTAGGATTAAGAATTCCGTTTTCTAATAGAATCAGATATACTTTAATTTCGTTATTTGTTAATCCCAGTTCTTTAAGCTCTGCTTCGTACATATTTTAAGCTTATTTTTTGGGATTTATAAACTTTTCGTAAGTTTTCTTACAACAAAGCTTTAAATAATCCCGGCGTCACTACTAAGATGTAATAAACAAGCACGACGCAATGAAGCAAATTATGAAGGGGGTGAAAAAAAATGGAAAAAAAAGAAGAACAAAGTGAAGAACATTTGTTAGACCAACTTAACGAAAGCAGCGTAGTTCAACATTATGGTGGGAGTACTAGATTTAGTATTGAAAAAAGTTCTCATAGTGCTACAGATACGCTTAGAATGGATGTTGAGTTAAGTGATTTGGTTGGCAGTTTTACTTTTGATCCAGAAAGTTGTGTAAGGGAGCCAGTTTTAAGGAAGTTTAACGTCTTAGACATCTCAGTGGTACAAGCGATTCCTATTGAGGAAACTGCAGATAGTATGAGATACAGATTAATCGTTGGAACTGATAATAGTTGCTGCAATGGTGCTTTACTTTACATGGACTACTTATTTGAGAAAGGCAATCATAACGTAATTGCAAAAAGTCAATTTTTAAGTGGGACTATCGTTCCTTTTTCAATTGGCGGTCTTATAGGTACGGCTGATGAAGTAGGCAGTTCTGCAAATGGTTTAACTGGTGGAGCAATAGTTTATGGACAAGGTTGTTCAGGATATGGAATTAGGGTGGTTGACTTAAGTGAGCTAAGTTCAACTGAATTGGTGTCAACAAAAGATGCAAAACGAGTTGCACGTCATGTTCACTGGACACATAAACCTGTTGTTAACGATGGAGAATTGTGGGTGCCAAGAAGGAGAAATGATGACATGCAATACAGTTTAAGATACTTAAACCTGGGAAATGGAGTTTGCATTGACGACATGTTTTGTGAAGTGTATGGTTCAGATCGTGGTACAAGGGTGCTTGACAAAATAAAAAGTTCAGCAAGTAAAAGTAGCTTCATCTATGGAAGAGAGCATAAAGAAGCCCCTACTTTTGTACCTGACAAGTATACTAACCAAAAGAAAATAAAGTTGCTTGTTGGAGATGACCGGTTTAAAGCCTATTCGGGCATACCTCTAGAAGAAAACCGTGCAGTAAAGAGTTTTATGCGGGAATATGAGTCAATACTTGACAACATGGATGTGACTTTTGTTGGAAACCCTAAGGAGATGATTGAACTTGCTGTAAGATCTGAGTATGACGCCTTGATGATTGATCTAAATTGGGGATACCATAGTGAAGAGGAGGGTTACAGAATACTTGATGCCTTGAGTATGTACTCGCCAAAAAGAATCCTTTGGACGGGAGCTTTCTCTGAGGAAGTTCAAAAAGAAGCAGGATTCCGTCACGCAACAGCCTGTATCCCAAAACACTTGGAGCCAGAAGAACTAGTGGAAATCATCAGAAACTAACCTTTTTTTTATTTTTTTATTCTTTTTAGATTCTGTAATACCAGCTTTAGCGACCCACTTTT
>CAZIMI010000135.1:0-4103 GCA_964540325.1 uncultured Methanosarcinales archaeon
TTTTCTCTGTCAACAAACTCTCCAGGTATATCTTCAACGAAAACAGACTCATTTCCCTGTTCTGAGATTAGAAATAATTCATCTTTTGCTCTAGTTAATGCAACATAGAAAAGTCTTCTTTCTTCTTCCATCAATAACTCATAGTTAGTTTTTTTAATAATTTGAAAAATAAGATCATCTTCCCAAACATTTGGAAATCCGCCCCACCCATCTTTAAGACCCACTATAAAAACAATTTTTGCTTCTAGGCCTTTTGAAGCATGTATGGTTTTAGCTTGAACTTTAATATTTAATTCTCTAAATTTATGGAAGTAAGGCCTATAACTATCAGTTCTTCTATAAAGTATTAAAATATCTTCTTTATTATAACCTGCTTCATAAAGTTGCTTAACTTTTTTAACAACTGTTTCAACACCATCTTCTTCTTCACGCTTTGAACAATAAAGATATATCTTCTTTCCAGATGAGCTTAATGATCTGATCTCTTTATCTAATTTAAATTTGTTTTTTTTTATAACTTCATTACTTGCATTTACAATAACGTTATTACTTCTATAATTAATATCTAATTTGACAATCTCAGAACCAGGAAAATATTTTTTAAAATTGACAATGTATTCAACTTCAGAACCTCTAAAACCGTATATACTTTGCCAATCGTCTCCTACACAAAATAACTTGGTTCCTCCATTAATAAGTTTATTTAATAGTTGAACTTGAATATTATTTACATCTTGGAACTCATCAACTAAAACATGTTGGAATAACTTTTGATAATGTGTTTTTACTTCTTTATTATTATTCAAAAGCTGGACTGATCTAATTAATAAATCATTAAAATCTAAGTAAGACATTTTAGTACAATACTTAATATATTCCTCAAAAATGGGTTGGAATAATTTGTAAAATATTTTAACTCGGTCATGAGGATTCTCTGAAGCAGTTTTCATTACTTCATTAATACTATGATTAGAAACTTTAATTTTATCAATTGCATTTTTTACATATTGTGTGTAAGAATACAATTTGTCGTGATAGCCTTTAAACTCTTCCTCAAATCTTAATGCAGTCATTCTTGATATCTTCTTATCAATCTTTCCAAAAACTATTCTGTCAAGAGCTTCATAGAATTTATTTATATCAAGTGTCATGTGTTCGTAAGTTTTGAATAAAGTATGATTTGTTAACTTAAATTGTTCTTCTTTATTTTTCATCCCTTTGCTTAAATTACTAACATGTTCAATATAAGTATTAATCTCTGGAATAAAAAAATCCGGTCTAAAACTGAAATCTTTTAGATTAATTGTAGGTTCATAAACATAATCAATATTATGCCTATAACACCAATCAGCAATATATCTTTCAGATTTTGATCTAACTTTCTCACCTTTTAAAGTCGTAAAAGGTTTTTTATAATCAACAAAACCGGGTTTGTTCTGATAAGTTTTTAATTTATCTACATAAAAATCAAGAATATATCTTTTAAGATTCAACAAGAATTCGGTATCTTCACATTTTTTTACAATTATGTCTTTAATTATTTCATTTTGTGTTTCTTTTGCTTTATGTCTATTTTCAATACTTTCTTCGTCAAATTTATCAATTAATAGTTTAAATTTATTATCAAATTCAGGATTTCCATGATTTCTCATAATGGAATAACATAAACTATGAAAAGTCTTTACAGTAATATTTCTAATCCATGGATATTTTCTAATATATTCATGTCTCGAGTTATCTTTTTGTGCTTTAGATACTTTTTTGTTAAAAATTATTTTTCGATAATTACCTGAATTATCAGCAGCTAAAATCAATCTATCTATCATTTCATTTGCTGCGTTTTTTGTAAATGTGATTGCAAGGATATTTCTTGACTTGACTTGACTTTCAAACATAAGATATATTATTCTTTGAATTAAAGTTTTTGTTTTTCCAGAACCAGCACCAGCTAATACAAGCAACCTATTATTTTGACTTAGAACTGCATTTTGTTGTTTTTCACTCAACTCTTTAAGCAAAGGATGAATTTCTTTTACTGGTGTAATATTTTCCATTTTTTTAAAGAATTTCTTAATCACATACTACTGATTAGACTAATTATTTAAAAGTTTTCCCTATAAAATGGTTAAATTTTACAATATCTTTAATTTTCAATAACACCCACTGGACAAGTCCACAGATAATTTATAAACCCCGTTTCTTCCCGAACTTAAATGCTTGTTAAATCTTCTCCTTGCCCGCATTGTAAAGATAGACATTATCTTCTAGAAAACACCGCAACCCTATTCAAAGCTACTTGCAGTAATTGTTTCTTCTCGATTCAAGAATGTAAGTTGGATTATTATCTATTAAAACAACTGAACAAGACATTAAGCAAGTTTGAGAGGCAGTTCCTCTCTCTTGTAACCGCAAGTAACTAAGATGTTCCTAGCTGCTTCCATTACCCGACCATCATCGTCTTGCTGACTAATTATATCTAAATTTCTTAGAGTTCTATCATTTGGAGTATAAGATTTACGAATTTTCTTGAAAAAGTTTACTTTTTTACCATATTTCTCAATTCTTTTTAATCTTGCATACCATCTTAAAGAAGGATGATAACCAAACTTTTTTGCAGAATATGAGAGATCTAATTGGGGTTGGTCTTTAATTTCTTCATACTTAGCTAATATTTCTTGGATATCTCTTTTTGAATAATCTTCATCATTTGATACTTCTCTTTTAAGGTACCGATTATGAAGTCTCCACGGTTCTGCTTTAAGAATGGTCACCAAATCCTGATCAGGGATATGAGCTCCAAAACTTGTTTTTTGAAAAGTTTTCCTTGCTTCTCTCTTTTCCCTGAATGAATATTTACCCTTTGAAGATAATGCAGCTAATCCATCAGAAGCAATTGTAGCAACGTTGATAACCTGATAAATGGGATACCAAAGAGGAGAAAACATTAATCCTAAAATACCGGCAACCTCAGCACCTGGTGGTGCGTCGCCTCCACAAACCATTCCAACAATTAATACTGCAAGTGGATCATTGACTTTATACATATCAGATTCTAAGCGATTTAAAAGAGGATCAATCTCATGAAGGGATCTACTTTTAGTTCTTTCAAGTATTCTCTCTTCTAAACGGTCTGGTTCCATTTGATTACTAGGATATCTGGGCTTAATAAACCATGCAATGAAAATTCAGTCAAAATAAGAAGATTAAAATCTTTGATACATTTTCTAAGTTTGATAAAGAATTTGTAGTAATTGTTTCTAAAGAAAATCTAATCCTTCTTCTTAGCAAAATAACTAATCGTAGAATATAGTAAATAAACTATTACTGCTGGGATAAGTATAATCAAGATTAGATAAAACAAATCCAACATGAATTGAGGCAAAGTTGTTCCAACAATACAATCACAACTTTGAAAAATGTCTGGCCAAGGTTCATATTTAAGTTCACGGCACATTTTACATAAGGCGTGGCTTGAAGTTTTTAAAAAATAAGTTAGAATACCAACAACAATTGAGATAATTACTTTCCATCTAGTTGGTTTAATGAATTCTTTCCAATCCATACGATTAATGTTATTCTCTGGTTATATATAAGATTTACTAAAGAAGATTTAATCTTTTGGTTTAATAATATTCCCTTTATCATCAACGATAGGATATTTGCCGTCAAAATGGTCATCGTCACCGAAAAGAGGTTTTCCTTTGGAATCTACAAGTTTATTTAGGGGACTTCTATTACTTTTTTTCCCAAATGCTCCTAATCCAGGTAATGGTCCATAACTATTTCCGCTTCCAGATGCTCCAATTCCAGTATAACCATTTCCGCTTCCAGAAGAATTACCCTGTCCATTAGCACTATTAAAAGAATTTCTCATTCTATTTAATGTATCCATGAAACTTTCTTCTTCCTCATCAAATTCTTCATCATCGTCTTCCATTTTTTCCCAACGTTGATATCCTTGAGGCATTTCTCTATTAACAATTTTTTTCAAAGCTTTCCTAAGATTATCTAACTTTTCCTGTTCTTTAACAGTTAAGCCAGGAGTACGTCTTTCCACTTTTAATTCGTAATCAAATTTTTGTGCAGCTTGATAAGCGCTGGCA
>CAZIMI010000136.1:0-4103 GCA_964540325.1 uncultured Methanosarcinales archaeon
GAATTTTCTATACTAGAATGGATTGATCGATGTTAACCGAATTCGGTACTATACAATTCATCTCAAAAACCATAACAAATATAAATCTTTGCCATTCTGTTCTAAACAAAATGATATTAGGCACAGATAAAGTAAAGAAACTTATTAATGAAGATAAATTAGTAGAGAATCTTTGTGAGCGAGAACTGAATAATCCGGAAAGTATTGTTATTGATATGAGATTAAATAAACTGTTCAAATTAACTGGCAAAGGCTTCTTAGGAATAGATGAACGACAGACTCCGGAAGCAGAGGAAATTATCGGTTATCATCCGGAAGAGAAAAGATCTTATGTTCTCAAGCCAGGGGAGTATTTAATTGCAGAAACTATTGAAAAAGTTAATGTTCCCAAAGATGTTTTCGTTTTATTTAAACCGAGAACAACTTTACACAGAATGGGTATTATTATGAGAGGGACAATTGCAGATCCAGGATACGGAGGAATATTACATCCAGCAATCTATAATGCTGGACCCTGTGAGGTTGAGATTGAACTTGGCGCTAGGTTCTGTCAATGTTTCTTTGTCAAGATTGACGGCGATTCTGCGCCTTACAGAGGGCAATGGCAGGGCGGTAGAGTATTTACAGAAGAGAAGGAGAAACAAGTATAGAATAGTGCGTGTGCTTTGCCAATGGAGGCGCATTTTGTTCATTAACCAAAATAAAAAGCACGAAACAAAGTGGAGTGACTAAAATTAATGGACAAAATCAACGCGCCGTGCAAGCTGACGCACATAAAAGTAAAAAAATGAGAAACATAAAAAAGATATTAATTGAACAAAAGACCGGCAAGAAACATTTTGTTAAAGATTTAGATGATAACTTTCATACTTCTTTAGGGGTAATTTCAAAAAAGGATTTAAGATCTAAGAGGAATATAGTTAAATCAGATAAAGGAAAGACATTCTTTCTAATTGAACCTAGTTTTACGGATTTGTGGGAATCTCTACAACGAGGACCGCAAATGGTACTGCAAAAAGATATTGGGATGATTATTGCCAAAACTGGAATCAATAAAAATTCGAGAGTTGTTGATGCAGGTGCTGGGTCTGGTTCATTATGTTTATCTCTGGCAAATGTTTGTAAGGAAGTTACTACTTATGAAACTAACCCAGAACATTATGATTTAGTGGCTAAGAACATCAAATTGTTTGGATTTAAAAACATTGAACTTAAACAAGCAGATGTTTACAAAGGAATTAAAGAGAAAGAGTTAGAATTGATTACATTAGATTTGCCGGAACCATGGCGAGTTATTTCACATGCGGAGAAAAGTCTGAAAACCGGCGGTTTCTTAGTAATCTATCTTCCAAACCTAAATCAAGTGAAAATGTTTATTGATTCTTGCAGAAGAAGCAGAATCAAAGTTTTAGAAACTCTTGAATTGATTGAAAGGAAATGGAAAATTGAAGATAAGATTATGCGGCCAGAATTTCAGATGTTAGGACACACTGGATTCTTAACGTTTTGTAGGAAGATATAATCTATTTCAAGACAGATTCATCTTTTACTCTAAGAACTTTTTCTAAGACATAAGCTTTAACTGCTTCTGGCTTACCTTCACTTGCTTCTTCCCATTCACCTTCTTCAAGAGGGAATCCGCCATGTTCACGAACCACTAATTTCCCTTTTTTCGTTTCTTTTACTTCTAAATATAAAAAGAAATTTTTACTTTGAAAAATATAAGTCCCTTCCGGAAGATTCTCTTTCAGAGTGCCTTTTCCCTTCTTTTTCTTTTTAGTAAATTGGTCAATAGCCGCAGCTACGGCAGCAAAATCTTTTTCAATAGACTGGATGTCTTCTTTAGTTCCTAAATCACCAATGACTTCTACTAATTCAATCATTTTACGATACTCTTTAGAAGCATCTTCATAATTGCCTGCGTCTAAACTTGCAATCACATCAATTCGGAGGTTACGGATTAAATTAATTGTTGCTTTAACCAAAGCTTCTTCCTCTATTTTGGTCCAGTTCTTGCCTTCATTTCTTTCTACAATCTGAAAGGCTACATTTTGAGCCTCTTTCGTTTTTGGAGAAGTTTTTGCTAAAACTTTCCCGGCTACAGACCCGGAGATAACAAAAGATAAGGCAACAGCAAGATGTTTCCATCTTCTTTCTCTGAACCATCTAAAAAGATTTAACATTTTTTTATTAAAACATTAATACTTTATATTTTTTACTTAATTAAATAACCATTATTTTTTTTAGCAAAGTCTTTAGCTAATCCTAACTTAAACTCGTTCTCCGCATAAATAGTATAAAGAATTTCTCCTCTTTTAATGAGATCATGAACTTTCTTATTGATGTACAATCCCGAACCTTTATCTTGAGGAGCGCCGGCCATTCGAGCAATCTTTGCAATTATCTCATTATCAATCTCTTTAACTCTGCCAATCTTTGTGGTTTTTACAATGTGTTGGTAAGCACCAAGATTTATTTTCTTTTGTTTGCCTTGCATTTGAATAATTTCATTCATCCTTTTCAAAGCTTTACCACTTTCAAGAATTTCACGGGCTGCTTTTAGACCTTTACCTTTACGATACTTACTAGTCATTTCTAATAATGTACCGGCAAGCATTAAAGATTTCTTCTTTAGATCTTGTGGCGCCAAGATATCATCTTTCAAAACTTGCATCACATCCATCGCTTCTAAGAATGGGCCAATTCCGTTACCAATCGGCTGGGTTCCATCCGTAATAATAACCTTAACATTCATCTTTAATTTTCTGCCAATAAGTTCAAACATTTTTCGTAAATGCTTGGCCTGTTTCCAATTCTTAACTTTGACTTGTTTTCCCATGGGGATATCAATCAAAACATGGTTAGCAGAAACGGAAAATTTCTTTGCCATTACTGAAGCTAAAAGTTGCCCTTCTGCATCAATAGACAGAGGATGTTCAACATCAATTATTTTATCATCAGCTGGAGCTAAATTCATACTTCCTCCATGAACAATGCAGGCCTTAGCTTTTTTAACAATATTTTTTATTTTTCCTTCTGGTAATTCTACTCTTGCCAAACACTCCATGGTATCGGCAGTACCCGCTGGAGAAGTAATTGCTCTGCTAGAAGTCTTAGGAATTGTAAAACCGGCAGCAGCAATAATCGGAATAACCACCATTGTGGTTCTGTTTCCAGGAACGCCACCAATACAATGCTTATCCAAAGTCATTCCTGGAAAATTTAATTTATATCCAGTATTAACCATTGCTCTGGTCATATCAACAACTTCCTCATTGTTCCAACCTTCAATAAATCCGGCGGCCACAAAATAAGTTTTTTCAATATCTGTTAATCGATCGTTAGTAATATCATCCATCACATGCAATAGCTCCGTATAAGATAATCTTTTTCCGTAAAGTTTATCACGGATATGTTTCACAGATTCGGGTTTACCGGTAAATCTGATTTGGATGGTTTGGTTATTTTTAACGTCTAACTTATCGAGAACTTCTTCAAAAAGACCAATCTTTCCTTCAGGAACAGCTTTTTTACTTTCAGAAATATCTAAGATACAAACTTGTTCTTTACCATTATGTTTAAGAAGGATTCTGTCACCAGAATGTAAATCTAATTTATGTGCGTCATTAGTGTTTAGAATAACCACTAAAGTACCACCAGTAGCAATATCCATATCTTTTACTTTAAACTTAAGACTGTGGTTTTTCATTGAGTGCCTCTTTTTAATATAGAATTAAAGTATTATGTTTTATAAGGTTTTTGTTTAACAATCCTTCTCTACACACTCACCAGCATGTAACTCTTTGCAAACTTCGCACTTATCACCAACAAAAGCGCCAAGTTTCTTCTTTCCAGAGTCGTGTTCTTTACCATTGCCGTTAACTTTTACAGTTTTATCTTTACCAACATTAGAAATACTTACGCCTGCACTCAAACGGGCTTTGTCTCCGAGAACAGAATCTTTTACAGAACAACCTTCTTCTAATTCACAGCCAGCGCCAACAATCGTATTAACTAAATGAACCTTATCTCCAATCCGAGATCCGTCGCCAATAGCCGTAAACCCTTCCAGAACACATCCCTCACCGATTAAACAACCCCGG
>CAZIMI010000137.1:0-4102 GCA_964540325.1 uncultured Methanosarcinales archaeon
AAAACACTTCTGAAATTCAAACTATGTTTGATTATCTTCAAGAACTTGATTTAAAGATTGAAAAATTGTCTTCTCGTTTGGACCATTTGCAGTTATCTCAAGGTTGCAATTTAGATAAGCCGGAAGTTGAATCTTTAAACCAAACTGAAAGGAAAGTTTTCTTAACACTTTATACTGAAGAGCAGCCTTTGTCTTTCCGAGAGATTGGGCAAAAAGCTCAATTACCTAATTCTTTAATACCCGAATGTGTTTCTAGCATTTCTCATAAAGGGATTCCAATCTGCAGAACTTTTTGCAATGGACAGCTGTTTGTGAACATTGATAAGAACTTCAAAGATATGCAAGCAAAAGAAGGCTTGGTTAATCTGAGTTTAGAAAGTTTTATGTGAGTAAATTAAATAAAAAAATTATTTAAGTATCTCTTCCAACTTACTCAAAGATGGGTTTTTCTCTAAACAATGAGTGGCTCCATGTTCATAACCTTTCTGTCTGGCTTCATCTTCTTCACTTGTCCAAAGGATTCTGATTGGTGAATATTCTTTAGACTCTTGCAGTAAACGGTAACCTTCTCTAGGCAAATCTATTCCCCATTTTAAATCAATAAAAAGGGCAGAGTATTCTTTACTTTCTGCCATTTTCAAAAACTCTTCAGGGTCTGCAGTATACTCTAAAGTATAACCGGAAAAAGCACTTTCATACTTCATTTCAAACAAAGTTCGCAGTGCTCTTCCAGCTGCACTTCCAATCTGGTCATCTCCAATGAGGATTTTCTTGGTCATTTTATTCCCTCAGACTTTAAGGCATATATGCAGACAAAGTATCGTGCAATTGCCTTTCAACTTTATGAATACGTTCTTGAAGTTCCTCAGGCATTACTTTATCAAGCTTTTTTTTGTATTCTGCTTGACGTTCAGTTACTAATGACACTGCTTCTTCCCAAGGTATTTCAATTCCAGATACCCTCAAAAGTTGTGCTTTATGTGGAAGAGTTTCTCCTAGGCAGTATTCATATAGTACTTTCCAGTTTGCACTTAGCTCTTCATACATTTCTCCTCTCGCGGATTCTTTCTCATGTATTTTAGCTTCTTCAAACTTTTCTTCTACTTCTGAATAGCTAATTCCAAAGATTCCTTCAACATATCTTTTGTGGTGTTCTTCATCTGTCCCAAGATGTTTCAACACTCCTTCGGGTGTTAAAGTTTCCATAATTGCTTTTTCTTTAAGTTCTGGATCTAAACTTTTACAAACGTATGCACCAATAATTGTCTTTAGCATCCCACTTGCTAAACCAGATATCCCTTCAGAAACTTCACAGATGTGTGAATAAATCGACATTATGTCATAGGGGGTTAAACCGAACTCAACTCCTTCTAACCTTTTAATCAATTCTGCTTCATCTTTGTCACCAATTTCTAAACATTGATGAGCTTCCTTTGTGTCTTTGTATCCCATTTCTACTAATGTTTTTATTACTGGGTGGGATCTATCTGCCATTGCTGCTTCCAGCCCTTCTAACATAGCCATTCTTTTTACTTCCAAAGGTTCTATTTCTTTTCCTAATGGAGCAATAAACTGCTCCAATACTTCTTCAACTGTCCATTCTTTCATTTTAGTTTACCTCCTTTCATTTTATATTCTGCCATTCTTTGTTCACGCTGAATACGTCGAGCACGCCGAGCATAAATCATTGGGAAAGTTTCAAAACTCCCTTTAATACTGGGCTGACCATTTCTAATCACAATTGGTAAAGATTCCTCTTGAGAATCTCCTAATGGTCTAAGTGTAAAATCAGAATCAAAATAACCTTCCGGACCACTACCACAGTACATCATTTTAATAACTTCTTTAAAGATATGCTCTAATGATTTTTCACTGCCTTCTACCAAAGGGGAACTTCTTATGTCTAGCAAAAGACCTTTGCCATCTGAGTCTACATGGCCGCTAGATACTAATGCTGGTTTATCATACCATACTCTTAACTCGTGAGGTATGTAAGAAACCATCAGTTCTTCTTTTGAACCATATGTTCCTGCTTCAATTTTTTCTAATACTGGTTCCCCTAACACTTTTTGTATCTCTTCCCTTTCGCCAGATTGTAATAGAGATTTAAGATAATGTAAGAGTTCTATTTGTTCTTTAGTATCTGCCCGATACATAGCACGGCTTAGTTTTAAAAACTCTGGGGCTTCTGTTTCTTTAAGATCCCAAAGTTCAATACAACCTAAGTGAATGTGGTAATTCTTTTCTTTTTCTTTTATTTCTTCTCTTTGAGTTATTTCTTCTAGTTTTTCTACAAATTCTTTCACTGGGTAAATTATTCCCATTTTATTCTACCTCCTTTTTAAGCCAGGCTGGCTATTTGTTTTTATTAGATAGTAGTAACAACGACTACTATTTAAAGCTTTGTGGTATACTATTATACCATAATATTTAAATAGAACAACCACTTTCTAATAAAAATGGAACTTCCAGAGTTAAAAGAATTGAATCTGACAGCAGGACAGGTGAAAGTATATCAAGCAATCTTAGAGTTAGGTTCAGCTGGGATTCAAAAGATTCAAGAAAAGACTGCTTTGGAAAGAAGAGCAATTTATGATATTCTAAACAAATTGATTGAGAAAGGTTTTGTTACTTATACGCAGGAAAAGACTAACCGCAAATATCAATGTACTCATCCCAGGAATCTAAAAGAAGCGATTGAACAAAAGCAGAAAACTTTAGAAACTTTACATCAAAAGTTACCAAAAATCACAGATCTTTTTACTTATTCTAAACCTGAAATCAGAGCTGAAGTTTATCGCGGTAATGATGCAATGAAAGCACTTTTAAATGAAGCTTTGGAACATAAAGCTACTTACTGGATTGGTGGAAATTCTGGTGTAGAAACTTGTTCTGAAGAAATGCGATTGTGGTTTAAAAGGTGGACAAAGAAACGAGTTGCAGCAGGCAAATTCATGTACGATTTGGTGGATCACGGAACTCATTTGGAAGATTTCAAACCAAACGATATTAAGAAACATAAGAAATTCTTATACAAATATTGTTCACTACCAAAGAACTTACAATCACCAATGGTGATGATTCTGTTTGGCAATAAAGTTGCTCAGGTTTTGTGGAGTAAACAATCTTTTGCTTTTGTCTTAGATTCAAAAGAATTGAATGACAGTTTCATGAAATATTTCAATTTCTTTTGGAAGGATAGTTATTGATCCAACATATATTCTCCACTATACACATCTTTAAATAGCCAACTCCCCAAAAGTAGTAATTATGGGGTGGAAACGAGTTACTTTAATCATTTTCGCAGTACTATTGATAATCTTTTCGATAGGAGTTATTTCCTTGGCAGATAAACAGATTCCAGCAAATCTATTTGGCGGAAAAGAATTATTCTCACCAAGCGATTGGGTTAAAGAAAATCAAATCAAAGTTTACAAAGATAAAATAACATTAGATATTCAAGATGCAACCTGGGCTTCTTTTACAAACACTAACTCCATGGATCCGTTCATCGATGAAACTAGTCATGCGATTGAAGTTCTTCCAGAAGATGCTAACCAAATTAATGTAGGAGATGTTATTTCTTATCAAAGTAGTTACGGAACAATCATTCACCGAGTAACAGAAAAAGGTAAAGACGAAGAAGGAATCTATTTCTTGGTTAAAGGCGATAATAATAAATTCCAAGATCCGTTTAAAGTTAGATTCTCGCAGATTAAAGGTGTAGTAGTTGCGGTTGTTTATTAGTCATTTCTTATAAATTTTTTAGAAACTGTCTGTTGTTCCTCTATAGTGATTAAAAACACAAAGTTTTATAAAGGGTGGCAACTTTATTGTTATTATGATAAATATAAGTCACTTGGTTTTAAGGTCTTTACTTAGCTTGTCATTGCAAGCTGAACCTGAAGTTCCTGTACAGAAAGCACCAAGTTTGGATGTTAAAGTTTGTCAGGTAGACAGTGAACGGGTTGATAATTATCAATTCGGTTGTACTGGTGAAAATGCTTGGTATAGATTTAATAATGAAGATATTGATGGAAAAAAATACCTTGTTGTTAGAGAAGATTTTAAACCTTCAGATTTAGGCAATCCAGTTGAAGAT
>CAZIMI010000138.1:0-4098 GCA_964540325.1 uncultured Methanosarcinales archaeon
GAATAATCCCTCACAAGTTCTTCTGAGCCATCTTGATAAACAAAAATCACTTTATTACCAGAGTTTACAGTTTTACCGCTAACAACTATTTTAGTAGTATCATTAACAGAAGAAGATAAATCCACCAAAGTTTTTGCATCAGATGTTTTAAAGATACACCTTCGTGATAAAGATTTTGAATCACCAATATTCCCAAAAATTTTCCCAGCCAAATAAACTTCTGAATCAATAGCATCAGGTAATAAGGGATAACCTTGAAAAGAAGGGTCACTTTTGATATTACCTTCTAGATAGAATTTTGATCTTTTAGAAGATTTTCCTAAAAAAACATCTGAATCTCCAACAATATGAAAATTACAATCTTGAGCTTGTTGTCCTGTAGCATAGGATACATTACCTTCTACATAAAAATCACAATTAACAGCCTCTATTCCTAAAGCATGACTTGTCTCCCCTTTTATCATAACTTTAATGAGATTATTATGATCTCCATTTAGCATGTTTCCTAAGAGGTGTAATTTTTTTTCAGGGGAGATATCTAATCTAAAATCATTAAACCCATTATTATAACTGTTCTGTATTAAATGGGAAATTAATAAACTTGTTTTAGATACATCATAATTTTCAATATTTGAATTATCTAATAAAGTCAAAAATATTCTGATCTCATCAGGTGTTAAAACATCATCAATTTCATGAACCTCATTATAATCGGCTTCATAATCATATTCTTCTTTACAGAAGTGTTTATACCAAGAAGTAAGCCCTTTAACTTTCTCTAAGAATTCATTCTCACCAACAACTACTATTCTTCCTTCTTCTTCTAATTGAGCAGAGTGTCCTCTAAGTGAATCTTCCAATGACTTCTTCTTCATTGCTAGTTCCATCATCAACAATTCCTCACAACTTCTTCTTTTCCATTTTTATTCATAAAAATGAGTATATTTTGTGATGGTTTATATTGTCCATCAAAATAAGTTAAAGGCACCATTTCTAAAAATTTCTTCATGGTTCTTTCATTAGGTGTCTTAAAAGTAGATCTAAAAGCATGTGCTCCAAAATCTATTCCAACATCACCACCAATTATAAAAGTACAATCTTCAGAGTAAGCACCACACCCATAACCAACATTTCCAAAAACTTCAAATCGCGATCTCTTAGAATCTCGTCCCAACCCATAGCCAGCATTACCGTTAATTAAAAAGTTTACATCACTAGATTCTGCACCACAAGTTTTTCCCACATCTCCATTTGACGTAAAGCGTGCAGATGAAGATCTGTAACCTAAAGCTCCTGCAAAACCGTTAGTTGTAATTCGAGCAGGACTAAATCCACTAAATTTTTGGTCAACACCTAAAGTCTTAATAGGCAGGCCAGGCATGTTAAACACAAAATTATTATGTCCGGCATCATAAGAATTTTTAATTAATAGGTTCATGAAATTAGCAACATACCACTCTTTCTCATCTCCAATGTCTTCAAACAAAACAGTAGCTTGTAAAAATCTATTTAGTTCTTCAGGTGTAAGAACTTCTGTAATTGCAGATGAATAAATAACTTTATTACAATAACTTTCACATTTTTCCAATAATTCTCCAACTTTATTCTCACCGCTAACTTCTATTCTTCCTTCATCTTCAACCTGAGCAGTGTGTCCTTTAAGCGAATCTTCCAATGATTTTTTCTTTAAAGCTAAGGAGTTCATTTAGAAACCTCCACTAAAGTTTTATCAGGCAGTTCGTGATAGAATCTGTTTCCTCTCACACCGCTATCTCTGTAGTAACTTTTACCAAGACGATTATTCCATCCAAGTTCTGTTCTAAACTGCTTAGCTATTACTTTTATTAACTCTTTGTCAGGAGAAATCACTTTACAATCTCTAGATCCCAAACCAACATTATAATATTCTCCAGAAGGATATCCTTCTAGAATCCTACAAGTACTTCTCTCAGAATCTAGAAAAAATGGAAACAAAGAAGTTTTTCTAACATCTAAATAAGAATCTTTACAATGACAACCAAAATTTCTTTCAGCATAACCATTAATAAAGAATTTAGAATTTTCTGTCCCATATCCACAATCAGTTCCTACATTTCCATCCATATGAAACTCAACATATTTTGTATCAGCACCTAAAGCATTACCAATTACACCTGAAGCACGAATAATTAATGGTTTGTCATCACTACCTACAAGATGTCTTCCGAGATCTCTTTCTCTTGAAAGATCAACTTCACCTAAATTAAAATCATTATTTCCAGCACCATAAGATTTTTGAATTAAACTTCTGAAAAATATCAAAGGGGTTCCTAAACTATCTTCTGTATTTTGTAACATAGCTAAAAAAGCATTGATCTCTTGAGGATTAAGTACAGTTTCTACAGGGTGAATTCTTACTTCTCTTTCATCTTCTGGAAATCTACTTTGATTTCCTTGATGTGCAGGATACCACTCATTAAACATAAAGTCCATGAAATCTTTGTATTCTTTCAAAGCATCTTTGAATACTCCTGTAGATTGAACATCTTTAACTTCTTCTAACTGAGCAGTGTGGTCACTAAGTGAATCTTCCAATGACTTCTTCTTCTTCATTGCTAGTTCCATTTTAAACTCTTCTCACAAGCTCCTCTGTTCCATCTGGTTTAATGTACACCACTCCATTATTTCCTCCGGCTACTAAGCCAGGTTTTGGATCCAGTATTTTCTTTAACAAATCCTCATTAGCAGTTTTAAATATACAATTCTCAATATTATACCCTAAGATTTGAAAATCTGCTTCAATCCTAACAATTGAATCTTTCATCTCCATAAATGCGCTGTAACCAATATTTCCTTGAGCATATATTTCTGAATTTTGAACAGAGGCACAAAAAGCATCATTAGCATTTCCTTCAAAGTTAATCCTACATTTCTCAGTACCCCAGCCAAAATTGGAACCAACATTACCAATAACATTAACAATTAGAGGATAACCAAGATCCCGATCTCTTAACTCTAAACAAACATCATCTAAGGGCGGTAAATCAATAAGATCTATCCGGTAATTATTATGTCCAGCAATAAAAGCATTGTTAACCAACTTGCTGATAAAATAACCAAGATGCCTTTCATAATTCTCGTGACCTATTAAATAAGGGGTTAACTGTAAAAAAGCATTAAGTTCATTACTACTTAATATGTAGGGAATTCCTTCAAAATACTCTTCATCCAGTTCTAAAGGGATATCATTAGGAATCTCTCTCCCTAAAAACTTTTCAAAGTTCTGAACAACTTTAATAAGTGGAGATTCACCTTTTACTTCAACTTCTTTCTCACTTTCAATAACCCCACCAGAGTGACCTCTAACAGAATCTTCCAATGACTTCTTCTTCATTGCTAGTTCCATTTTATGAATAATCCCTCACTACTTTCTCAGTGCCACTAGAATCAGTAAATATGATTTTGTTTCCAGTAGGATTTCCTTTCTTATCAGTTTCCCTAACTCTTCTTTTGAGTTTCACTAAGGTCTTTTTATTAGATGTTTTAAATACTGAATTAATGTTTGGTTCGTATCCATGCATTCTTCTTCCACCAATATCTCCACCAAATTCTAGTTCTAAATTTTTAGCACCAGTAGGAAAACCACAACCGCCGCCAACATAAAAAGATGAATCCTCAGAATCCTCCCCACACATACCCGAAAGAACCAGATCATCAAAATGAAAAAGACCCACATTACCGTCAATATGAAATCTACTACTCTTAACATCTCGAGCACAATCAGAAGCGGCACTGCCTTTAAGATGGAAAAAACAATTCTCAATCCAGTTACCAAAAGCAGTATAAACATCGCCTTCAACAGTTAAATTTAACTGTCTTTCTTGATCAGCTTTTAAGCTTGAACCAAGAAAAGATATCAAAGGCAGCGATTTACAATTCAAAATAAAATCATTATGTCCTGCATCATAACTCTGTCCTATCAAGCTGTTTATGAATCTACCAGTAGCCATAGACCCCCGATAATTATTGTACTCATCTAAATGTTCATATTTTATTGTAGATCTTAAAAAAGCATTAATTTCTTTACCAAAATTTATGCTTGATAAACTGTCTGAACTT
>CAZIMI010000139.1:0-4032 GCA_964540325.1 uncultured Methanosarcinales archaeon
ATCAGCAGATTGATTATTGTGTATTAAGAAATTATAATTTTTTAATTGAAAATAGAGATAAATTGTATCCATCAGAAAAAAGTATTGATTTAGCTATTGCCGAAGATAATTTTAAACAATTTGATTGTTTGATGAAAGAATTAGGATTTAGAAAAAGAAAACCTCAATTTTCATTAAAACATAAAGCTTATTTTAAAATAATAGATAAACACATTATTAGTTTTGATGTCCAGATTGGTGGGGTTTACTGGAATGATTTAATTTATTTAGGGGAAAAAAACATTTTTAAGAATAAAGTTAAAACTTCATTTTTTTATGTTCTCTCAAACGAGGATACTTTTATTATGCTTTTAGTACATTCTATTTTGGGTAAAAGATATTTTAAAGAAGAATATAAAGAGATTATTACTTCATTAATCTCAAGAATTAATAAATTATTTGTTTTGTCTGAATTAGAAAAAATTTTTAACAAAAAGATAGCTTCGGAAATTTTTCAGCTTGTTTTAGATCATAAATTTGACCAAATTTTGAAAAAGAAATATATTTTCATTTCTTATTTTATTTTTAAATCCCCTCAAACTGCATTCTCTTTTTTTAAATTATTTTATCGGTGGATTAAATGGAGAAAGTTCTTAACACCTTATCCTTTGATTAGCATTATCGGGCCGGATGGAAGTGGAAAAAGCACCTTTATCAAAGAGTTATACTCTTTTTTATCTTCTTTAGAAAGAAAAACTTTAATCGTTTATTCTGGAAGGGGTAAAGAAAATATTATCCCCGTTAATCAATTTGGGAAAAAATATAAAGAGAAAGAACTTAGAGAAGTAGAAAATAATAAACTAACAAATACCCCTAAACAAATAAGGACCAATAAACAAAAAAAAAAGATAGTTTATACTCTTTCTTCTTTTATATATGCCCTGGATTTAATGTTAAGATTAATTATCCTTTTTCCGAAAAGATATAAAAAGATAATCCTCTCTGACCGATATTGTTCGGATATTTTTTTAATGGAAAATGTTCCTCTTTTAGTTAGAAGATTATTGTTAAGTATTTTTCCAAAACCACAACTGACTTTTTATGTGTATAATTCTCCAGAGATATTACACCAAAGAAAGGGTCATAATTTAGAAAATTTATTTTGGCAACTTAAAAATTTTGAGATTTTAAATAAGAAGATGAGCGCGATTTCAATAAAAAATGATATTAAAGAAAAAACAATTCTTCAAATAAATCACAAAACAATATCTTGGCTTTTGACAAGATGGTACTAATTTTTAGTATTAGGAAGCTTTAAATATTTATATTAAAAGGTTAAGCAAAATGGGAAACTATGCAAAAAAAGCAGTTTATGGTGCGTCAATTATCTTTTTTATGAATATTCTCGCAGCAGTTATTAGTTATATTACTAGAATCGTTTTAGCTAGAGAATTGGGACCTTATAATTATGGTCTCTTTTATTCTGTCTTTACATTTGTAGCTTTTTTTCTTTTTTTTAGAGATTTGGGATTGAATACTGCCCTAGTGAAACATATTCCTGAATTTTTAGTTGAGAAAGAATATCATAAAATAAAAACAGCAATTTTTTCTGTTTTGACTCTTCAATTATTAAGTTCTTTATTATTTACTATTCCCCTTTTCTTTTTGGCAGAATATTTGGCAGTTAATTATTTTGGGGATAAAGCCGCCGCTAAGATTTTACAAATATTGTTGATATACATTTTTGGAAGTATCTTTTTTAGAATATTTAAGAGTGTTTTTCAGGGATTTCAAAGAATGAAAATTTATTCTCTATTCGATTTTCTTAAAAATTCTAGTTTTCTATTGCTTACTTTTATTTTTCTAAAACAAGGATTTAGTTATTACTCCCCTACTTTTGCATATGCATTATTATGTTTTCTAATTGCGATTGCTTTATTACCTCTTTTGTTGAAAATATTCCCTTTTTTCCATTATAAACTCATTGATTTTTGGGAAATCACCAAAAAAAACATTTCTTTTGGTTTACCTGTTTTTGCGACAGCTTTGGGTGGCACATTTATTAGTTATATTGACACTATTTTGTTAACTTATTTTAGAACTTTAAATGAAGTAGGAATTTATAATGTTATTTTGCCTTCTTCTTTAATCTTTCTTTATTTTGGAGGCGCTATCTCTTCAGCAGTATTTCCTATGGTTTCAGAATTATGGAGTAAAGGAGATATAAAGAGACTTTCTTCAGGTTTAGAATATATTTATAGGTACACTTTTTTAATTATCATTCCTCCTGCTTTAGTAATAGTTGTTTTTTCTGATTTATTAATTAAATCATTTTTTGGAATAGAATATTTGGGTGGTGCGGTGGCCCTTCAAATACTAATGTTTGGAATGCTAACTTTTGTGGTTGCAGGAATTAATAATAACATTATTGCTGCTATAGGAAAACCTAAGGTTGTTGCCAAGATAATTATTCTTGCTGCAATAGTTAACGTAATCTTTAATTTAATTTTAATTCCTTCATATGGTATTGAAGGCGCGGCAATTTCAACAAGTATTAGTTACCTTTTAACTTTGATTATATCTATATTCGCTTTAACAAAGTATATTAAGATAAAGTTCCCTAAAGAGGATTGGTTTAAGCAAATACTCGTTGGGTTTTTTTTCTTTTTTCTTTTTTCATTGATTAAATCCATGGCAATTTTTATAACTCCCTGGGCCAATCTTTTTTTCACAACTTTTATAACTCTGATTTCTTATGTTATTATGATCTATATCCTGGGTTTACTTAATTTAGATGAACTTAGAAAAGTAATTAAGATATTAACTCACAAATAAATAAATTGATTGGTAAATAAAAAAATGTTAGAAAAAGAACTTACTGATTTATACTCCTCTGATTGGATTTTATCACTGGAAGAAGCGAGTGAATTGATTAATAAATTTAAATCAGAAGGAAAAACTGTTGGACTTTGTCATGGTGGATTTGATTTGGTCCATCCAGGCCACGTCAAGCATTTTGAGTCAGCCAAAGAATTATGTGATGTTCTGTTTGTTTCAATTACTGCAGATCAATTTGTCGCTTCCAGAAAAGGAGGTGGCAGGCCTATTTATAATGATAAATTAAGGGCTTATATGGTCGCAGCAATAAGATTTGTAGGTTTTGTAGTGATAACCCACTTTAATAAGGGTGTAGAAGTAATTGAAGTTTTACGGCCTTCATTCTATTTTAAAGGTCCAGATTATATCAATAAAAATACTCCTGGGATTATTGCTGAAAGAGAAATGATCGCTAAAGCCGGTGGGGAGATTAAATATACTGCTGAACCGCCAATGTCCACAACAAAGATTATTGATTATGTTAAAAATAAAGTTGATAATCATAAACTTTTAGTTGTTATTGATCGTGATGGGACTGTTATAGAAAACAATGATTTCTTGGGTAGAAATGACAACTGGAAAGAAGAGCTAAAATACAAAGATGAGGTAATTAATTTCATTTCTTATTTGCAGACTAAATTTAATACTATAAAGGTTGTAGTTACTAATCAAACAGGAGTTGCAAGAAAACTGTTTACTTGTGAAAGGGTAAAAGAAATTAACAATTATATTAATAATGAATTATCTATTAAGGGGGTTAAAATTGACAATTGGCAATACTGTCCTGATGCTGATGCTGTTTATGCTGAACTTAAGAAAAATGAGATTGATTTTAATTTTAGTTTTGTGAAAGAGAAAACCAAACGAAAACCTTCTACGGATATGGTTTTAGATGCTTTGAATGAATTGGGTAAAAAGTTGGAAGAGTTTAGCGAGATCATTATGATTGGTGATAGACCAGAGGATTGTGGTTTGGCTAAAAATTTAAAAGCTAAGTATATTGATGTTAATGGAAAGAGTTATGAAGAATTAGTGAGAAAGATAAACTAAAAATTTATTCACTTTTATTGTTTTTGAGTTGGGTTATTAATTATACCCATCATGGTGAATCTTGTAAGCTATCTTCTCTTAAATAAGTTGCTAAAAAGTGTCCAAAGATAGAATGTAAATCTTCAG
>CAZIMI010000140.1:0-812 GCA_964540325.1 uncultured Methanosarcinales archaeon
AAATTTAACTGCTTTACCATTCTCATCAACAAATGGTGTGTGCGCTTCATCCTGAGGAGCTGTTACACCCCAATAAATTTTATAATACTTACCTTTAACTGGGACGTCTGTGTCCGGTTCTTCATCAAGATCTATGTCCGGGTAACAGAAATCGTTAACACAAACTTGATTTTCAGCGCAATAAGGTTCATCTTCTTCGTTAATCTCACAAAGCACTTCTGTTTGAACATTAGATTTCTCTGCCTGGATCTGCCCAACAAATTGATAAGTTCCTGACTGTGTACGTACGAACGCTGAACTTGCTCCAGGAGATTCTGCTCGTTTATAATCGTCATCTTCACAGATACCTTGAGAGAAAAAAGCAGGCAAATCTGCCCAAGTGTTCATAAACTCATTATTAGTAGCCTCTATCCAAGCCTGGGTTGTTTCCGGGAACAAAGCGTTTGATAAAGCCTGATAACTGCCCAATTTTCCTCCTAAAGCGGCAACTCCGCCCAAAGTCTGTCCTGCTATATTTTCTCCTTCTAATAAAGCCCTATATGTATCGCCGCCCATACTTTCCAACCAGGAACCCTGCCATTCTAAAGTGTCTGCTGCATCTTCCAATTCTTTGGCTTCTTTATCTTTCTTTTTATGTTCTTCCGGATCTTCAATTAAATTTTCAGCTTTTGCTAAATCTTCTGCTGAAGCTTCTTTACCATCTTTATCAAGCCATTTAGTTACTTCTTTACCATCTTTGCTTTTTACTGTTTTTTTAGTATAAGTCTTATCACCAATCTTAATAGTTGAACCCGCTTTAGCATCAGTTACCT
>CAZIMI010000140.1:822-4020 GCA_964540325.1 uncultured Methanosarcinales archaeon
ATTAGGTTTTGGTGTAACATAAGAATCAACAACTTTCTTTGCTTTATCTGCCAACACTTTCATCTTATCATAGGCTTCACTATGGGTAAGTTCAAGTTTTTTACCATCTACAATATCACAATTTATACCTGTTTCAAAACAAGCAACTGCTTTCTGAATACCTGCTTGAGTATTTAAGTAATCCTCAGCTGTTTTTGGTTTCGGTGGAACTGCGGGTACAGTAGGAGCAGTCGAATCCACTTTAGGTTTTGCTTTAACCTTCTCTGCAGCTTTTCTCTTATTCTCAAGCTGTTTATTTATTTCTTCAATAGTCTTCGGACCGGCAATACCATCATTATCTAAATCAAAATCATTTTGGAATTCTTTTAACATTTCATCATAATCACCATTAAATTGTTCTGGCTGATAACCCAAAGATTCTAAGGCAGCAATTAAATTCTTATCATTATCTTCAATAAAACTTCCTTTACTTGGTACAGGCATGGTTGGAGGAATCGTTACTTTTGAACCAGCCTCCCCAAAATAAACCATTTGTTTAGTGTTAATGTTTATATTCGGTTTAGTTTCTAAAAAAGTAATCTTACCATTTTTAACATCTCCTACAAGATCACCATTAGAATCGTAAACTACATTATCTTTTATGTAAATTATTTCTTCTTTACCATTTACTTCGTAAGTATACTGTTTATATAATTCATCTCCTAAAGTAAGAAAACCGTCACCTTTAACTACTATTGGTTCAGACTTTTTAAAAGCTTTAGATTCAGTAGTGGTCTCAATTCCAAGTTCACCTGATAATTTCTTTTGATTTAACAATTTATTAACAAAATCCATATTTTCTTCGGTATCAAACAAACCTTCACCAGTAATATCTTCATATTCTTCATTAGTAATAAATCCATCTTTATGCAACTTATCAATAAAAATTTTATTTTTCTCATTATCAGAATAATCCCCCGACAGCCCTTTGGCTTCTTTAATTATATCGTTAATAGTTACTTCCTTCCCGGCAAATATTTTACTAAGTTCACCAAGTTCACTCGTATCAGTTTCAGTTAAGCCCATATCAATCTCCAAATCCTCCAAATCCTGCAAGGTCACTTCAGTTGCTTCCTCTTTAGGTTTTTCTGGTTCTGGTTTTGGTTTCGGTTTTGGTTTGGGTGCTGATTCGCCTCCGCTTCCACTTCCGCCAGGTTTTATAATACCAGCATTTACCGCATTCTGGTGTGCTATTTTTGCCCCATTATTATCACCAGCAAGGTTGTATGAATCTTCTGCCATCCAATATTCTCCACCCGCCATATACATCTGTGCAGACAATAAATAATGTTCTTTAGCATTTTGGTAGTCTTCAGAGATCATACTATCCCCAGCAGCTTTGTAATAATCACCGGCTTTATTATACATTTCTGCATCAGCATAAGCATCTCCAGCTTTTCCATAATGTCCTGCTTGAGCATAATTTTCTGCAGCTTTAGCATGTTCACCAGCGTTTGTATACGATTCCGCAGCTTTGTCAAAAAAATCTCCTTTCTCAAATTTTTCTGCTTCTTCTATTAATTTTGCTTTAAGGCCTGCTTCATCAAGTGGTTGAGCTTTAGCGTATTCTTCTTCAGAAACCCATGCCAAAGGATTAGAAGAACCATCTTTTTTAACTTCAATTTTATGAGAGTTTACATTATAACTCTTTGTACCTTCAGGACATATATTGTAAGGACATTCTTTATCGTAATAAAGGCCCGTACCACTAGGATACACTGTATCAACACCTAAAGCTGTTTTAGCAAGTTCCAAGTCATCTTTTTTGTTCTTTTCTTCTAATTTTTCTTCTACAACCTGTGGCGGATCAAGACCATAAACTTTCCCAACCAACGCTTCGCTTCTATCAAACCATGCCGTACCAGTAGCTGCTCTTAAATCTTTATCACCGAACAAAAACTTGTTAACTTTGCACCAGAACCCACAATCTTCAACCTGCTCTTCAATAACCTCAGATTCTTCAACCTGAGCAAATACACTTAAAACTAGTAAAATTAGTACAAACATCACCATTATTTTTTTCATTTTAACATCTTTTTTAACTTATCTTTCAAAACTTTTTTATCCGGTAAATAAACTTTGTACTTTGAAGCAAAGACTTGTTTGTTCGCTGAAGGTAAAGTATACTTTACGATTGCTTCTTTCTTATCTGCACAAAGCAGGATACCGATTGTTGGATTTTCATCTTCCTGCTTAATTTTGCGATCATAATAATTCACATACATCTGCAACTGCCCTAAATCTTTGTGTGTTAGTTTTCCTATCTTTAACTCCAAAAGTATAAAGCACCTTAAAATCCTATTAAAGAATACTAAATCAATATAAAAAAGTTCGTCTTCCAGCCTAATTCTTTTTTGTCTGGCTACAAAAGTAAAGCCTTTACCCAATTCTAATAAAAAGTGTTCCAAATTATTAATTATCTTTTCTTCCAAATCCGCTTCAGAATATCTTGGCAGTTCCTCTAAACCCAAAAATTCTAAAACGTAAGGATCTTTAATTAAATCGTCGGCATTTTCAATAATTTGGCCTTTCTGAGCTAAAGCTAAAACTCCTTTTTTATCTTTACTTAAAGCAACCCTTTCAAAAAGTTGAGAGTTTATCTGTCTGTCTAATTCTCTCACACTCCAACTCTCACTTTCAATCTCTTTAACATAAAACTTTTTAGTTAATTCGTCATTAAGCCGCATAATCAAACAATAATGACTCCAAGACAATTTCCGAGACAGTGTCGCGGAATTTGGAAAAGCCAGATAAAATTTGCGCATTTTTTCTAAATTATCTTGAGAAAAACCTCTTCCATACTTAAATGTCAAGTCTTGAGAAAGTTTTCCCAATAATTTACTGCCATACTTAGCTTTCTCTTCACCTTTTTGTTCAAACTCAACAATCATTTTACCAATTTCCCAATATGTTTTAACTAAAGTTTGATTAATTTGGTAATAAACGTCTTTTCTCGCTTCTTCTAAAAGTGTTCCAACTGAGTCAATTAAATTTCCATAACTTTTATTTTGACTTTTTATTACCTTTTTCATCTTTCACACCAAAAACCGCACTCTTCAGCAGACTCCTCAGTTACTAACTCTTCACCATTATCAGCAATAACAACACTTAAAACTAGTAAAATTAGTACAAACATCACCATTATTTTTTTCATTTTAA
>CAZIMI010000141.1:0-4004 GCA_964540325.1 uncultured Methanosarcinales archaeon
GAACTTTTACCATTAAGTTCTCCAGAATATGAATCTGGTCCGCCAGGAATTAAAGCTGTAGAATTGGCAAGAGTTACAGACAGAGGAATCAGAGAGGCTAAAGCAATTGATATGAAAAAACTTTGTATTACTCCTGGAGAGAAAGCTTGGTTTGTGATTATTGATATTGTTACCATTAACGATGCTGGAAATTTGTTTGATGCCGCTAGTTTAGCCGCTTTAACTGCTTTGAAAGCAGCAAAGTTTCCAGAAGTTGATCCGGAAACTGGAGCAATTAACTACAAAAAGAAAACTGATCAAGGTTTACCTTTACTGAAAGAACCTTTAGCTGTTACAATTTACAAAATTAACGGCCAATTAATTGTTGATCCGACAACTCAGGAAGAACATTCCTATGATGCTCGGTTAACTGTAGCTTCTGATGAGAAAGGTACAATTTCTGCTTTACAGAAAGGTGGAGAAATGCCTTTAACAATTGAAGAAGTTGGTAAAATGGTTGACATTGCTTTGGAAAAAGCAAAGTTTTTAAGAGCAGAAGTAGATAAGGTGGTATCATGAAAGAAGAATACACAAAATACGAAAAAGCACGGATGATTGGTTCCCGGGCTTTACAGTTAAGTATGGGTGCACCTTTTTTGATCAAGTTATCTGAGAAGGATTTGGATAAAATCAAATTTAACCCGATTGAGATTGCTATTCTTGAGTTTGATGAGGGCGTTCTACCAATAACTGTAAAACGGCCAGTTGCTGGTGCTAAATAATTTTTATTTTTTTACTTTTCTTTTGTGATTAGGTGTTTCTTAAGAAGATGAAACTAGATGAAATTGTAGCAAGAAGTGTTAGACTTATATTTAGAAAAACTGAAAAAGGTTTTCAAAAGAAAGGTTTTGATTATGAACTTTCGGTTGTTATAGAAGAAGGAGAATATCAGAAAGATTTTCATTTTGAGGATAGAGTTAGAACTGAGAAACTTCTTGGAGAACTGATGTTAAACGCTTACAAAGCAATTTATGGTGTTGAACCTAGAGAAATTGAAGAAACTGAAGAAAATAAAGCTATTCAAGCGGGAATAGGAATAAAACTTTGTGAAGAAGCAGAAACTTACTGTCTGTCAGTTCAAGATAATGGTTGTGGAATTCCAGAAGAAGATAGAGAAAGAATATTTGAACTTGGTTATTCCACAAAAGGAACTAAAGGTACTGGTTTGTACATAATTAAAACGAGTACCCAAGAATTAGACGCAACCCTTTCTTTCGACTCAGAAGTTGGAAAAGGAACAACTTTTTATATAAGGGTGCCTAAAACATAGAAAACTTTAAATACTTTCACGTATTTTAACGTATTAAATAGTATGGGTGATAAAAATGAAACAAATAAGTTTAACTTTGCCTGAAAATCTTTTTAGTTTATCTAAAGATTATTCTGAGCAATATGGTTATAGAAGTGTCCAAGAATTTATTGTTGATTTAGTAAGAAGGAAAGTTGTTATTAGTAATGTTGCTCGTTACAATAAAATTAAAGAAGAAATGGAAAAAGATAAAGTTAAAAGTTATTCTCAAGAAGAAGCTAAAGCTTTTTTAGATTCGTTTTAAATAATGTCATACAAAATTAAATTTAGTGAAGAGTTTAAAAAATCTTTTCATAAATTAAAGAAAAAAGATAAAGTTCTTTTTGAAAGAATAAAGAAAAAATTAAAAGAAATTATCACAAACCCTGAACATTATAAACCGTTAAGAAATGTTCTTGCTGGTTATAGTCGGGTTCAGTTTGGTAGTTTCGTTTTGATATTTGAAGTTGATGAAGAAGTTGTTAGAATCATTTCGTTAGATCATCACGATAAAGCTTACTAAAAAATGAAGCAAACAATCACAAAACAAAAACTGGAAAAGTATTTCTCGATTACTAAAGAAGCGTTAGAGATGGCTAAAGATAAGTTTGATGAATCTAGGTTAGCTGAGGCAGAAGATTTCTTTGATATGGCTTCCAGATATTATTCAGATGCTGGACACTTTAGAGATAAAGAAGATTGGGTTCTAGCTTTTGCTGCTTTGAACTATGCGCATGGCTGGTTAGATGCCGGGGCTAGAATTGGCTTGTTTCAGGTTAAGGATTCAAGGTTGTTTACTGTTGATTAAGTCTCTTCTTTAAAATAAATAGTTAATTTTATAAATTCTATTGATTTCTTGCTTAATATGGCAAAACCAATTAGGGCAACTCCTACTTTGCGGGGAGAAGAAGCACGCAATTTTATGAGACAAGTATTGGAAGAGCAGAGGAGTCCATCAAAAGCAAGAATTAAACTGTTACATGATGCTGCTCGAGCTAGATTTAATCTCCCTCAATAAGTTTTAAATCCAGAAACATTGGTGTTGTCCCTTTTCTCCTTTCTTTCAGAATCTTAAATCCCATCTTTTTGTAGAAATGAATGGAATCCAGCTTTCTATCGGAATTCCTTTTTGCATCTAAGGTGATAAATCTACAACCAGATTTGTTTTTATTGATTCCATTAGCTATTTTGATAGTAGACAATATCATTAATCTTCCTAAACCTCTTCTTAAATATCTATCATCAACACAAACCCTTCCAATCTTCAAAGCCGGTAATGATTTATAGTGGATCCCTTTTTCTTTAAAGAATTCTTTTAAATTTCCTTCTAAATTAATTTTATCGTTTAGTAGCGTGAGGTATGATACTAACTTTTCTTTATGAAACCACAAGAATGTAACTGACAACCTTTGCTGCTGATTTTCCAGCGCATCTTCAATTAAGAAGTCAACTAATTCTTTCTCATAAGATTTGAAGCTTTTAATATCATAATCATTACTGATGATTTCAATCTTTATGTCTTCTGGTTTTAGCTTTTCTGTCTTTTCATCTATCACAATTAGTGAAAACTCAATAGAACTTAAAAATATTTCCTAATTAATTAAGTCTTTCGGGGGTGTAACAATCTTTGTAACACCTATAGCCCGGCCTTAAGCCGGATTACTACTTCTCAGTAAGTTAGTTTAGAAACTTTTATATATTGGGTTCTTTTTTGGAAATTAAAATGATAGGAAGAACTTTAACTGCTATTGTAACAGCTGCTTTTATTGGATTAAGCAGTGTGGGTGGTGTTGCTGCTGACGAACCTAAGAAAACGCTAGATACTGGCGGTAAATTTGTTTTTGAAGCATTAGTACCAGAAGATTCAGAGTTAGATGAAGAATCAATTAAAAAGAAACCAAGAGAAAAACCGCTAAGATGTGGGGTTCGTGTAAAAAGAACTTTTTGGCAGACTGCCACCGATAGAACTTGTGTTCGGAACGGAGATGAAGTTATTTATTTTGGTTCGCCTGGTAATATTTATGTTTATGAAAGAGAACATGGAGATGGAAGTTCTTCAAGTGAGAAATTAACCCACTTCCGTATCTCCCAGGGTAAAAAAAGCAGATCAGGTAGAGAACCTGTTTACCGAAAGGATAGCACTATTAGTTTGGATCAAGCAACAGTTTATCAAAATCCATTTATCATAGGTGCTAAAAAATGTAATGATTATTTTGTGAGAAAAGTTTTAGAAGTTACCTCTCATTCTGATAGAAAATCAATGGGAGTAGAATTAAATCTATCCAATCCAAAGATAAGAAAAGCTGCAGAAAATAAGCTTTGCGACTATGTTCATGTGGCTGGAGCTCATCTCTATATGGAACAAAAATCTAAAGAACGAAGAAAAGAAAAAGAACAATTAGATTTGTTGAAGTAAACATACACCTCATATAACTACTTGAAAGTAACAAAACAACCGAAAGATTTATAAATGATTTAGTATATTTGTACTTATATTATAGTTAAAGAGGTTCTGGGTTTGTTTAGAGGACAGATGGATACAATAGGAGGAATAATATCAAAATGATCGTTCAAAAAGATTTTTTAAACAAACTAAAGGACTTTGGTCTGAACTCTTACGAGAGTAAATTATGGGTAGCATTATTGTCAAGAGGCGTATCAACTGCTGGTGAATTAT
>CAZIMI010000142.1:0-4003 GCA_964540325.1 uncultured Methanosarcinales archaeon
GCGATTGCTAAAGCTTTTTCTTTAATTGGTTCTAAATCTACGTCTACAGATTCGGGCATTAATTTAAATGTAATAATTGCTTTTGCCATTTTTAGTTTGGTCCTTCAAAGTCGCAACCTGCGCATTTATACTTTACTGCGTTACTTCGACAACCGCTGCATCTTATAATTTCAACTTTTCCGCAGTTAGGGCAAGTAAATGTAACATTACCTGGATCGTTAGCAACTTTCTTTTTACATGATGTACAATGTTTTTCTTCCATTTTAGGTATTCAAATAGGGTTGGTTTTATAAATATTGTGATGATTACAATTCAGTTTACTAATTTAAGAGAAAGATATTTTTCTGGATCAATTTTAGCTTTCTTCATAATCCTTTTGATATTGTTAATTGTTTTTTGGGTTTGTTTGCCTAATTTCTTCTCTTTCTGATAACGATAAAATCTTCTGGCAATCTCTTCCTTTGAAGCTTTTCTAACGATCTTATCATCAATGATTCCTTTTTTAACCATATTAATGCCCATATCCGTTGGAGAATGGTATTGGTTAATGTAATTGTTTCCTTTAGTAATCGCGGCCATGACTTTTTTAAGTATCCAAAAGTTTTCTATGTCTCGGTTATAATTAACGACTTTCTTTTTGTAATATTTGAAGTGGAGGGGGTCAATAATATTTTTGTCCCCTAAGTCTGCAGTAGCAGCTTCATAAGCAATATTTAATGGGTGGTTAATTGACATATTCCAAACTGGAAAAGTTTCGAATTTGGCATAACCAGCATTCACTTCTTTTTTTTGTTCATGATAAACCTGAGAAATACAAACAGACATCTTGCCGCTATTTCCGCCCGGTCCTGTAACTACAATTAACGGTTTTTCTGTTTTAATGAATGGTTTTCTTGGTAATCCTTCTTTACTTAACAATTTCTTGATGTTGCGCGGATAGCCTGGAACTTTTGGATGCAGATAAACTTTGTAACCTAACTTTTTTAGTTTCCTTCTGAATGTTAATGCTTTTGGTTCATTTTCATATAAAGTTATGACAATAGCACAAATTTTTAATTTTCTGGATTTAATTTCTTTTATTTCATTAAGAGCTTGTTCATCATAACTTAACCCTGTGTCTTGTCTAAGTTTTCCTTTTTGGATATCTTTTGCACTAACACAATAGATTATTTCTAAATGTTTTAGTTTTTTCAACAGTTGGGTTTTAGCATTAGGCTCATAGCCGGGAAGTACTCTCGATGCATGTCCATCAAAGAGAAGTTTACCGCCGAACTCTAAATATAATTTATTATCAAACTTAGAAAGGCGATCTTTAACTGCTTTTGTTTGTGCTTGCAAATATTTTTTTGTACTAAACCCTCTTTTCATTGTGCTATCCTCCAAATAATCTTAAAATAATTTTCATAACTTTTGGCTATTCCTTTAGACTTAATTAAGAAAGCAAAAGGTACGTCTTCCCACAGCAAGTTAATTACATAATCCCCAAAAATGAATAATGTTGCTGGACTACTATGTTCTTTAGATAAAAATTTAATTTTTGAATAAGGGATTTTAGTAATTTTCTTTTTTTCCAGTTCTTTATTGAAAACAACTTTAACTTTAATTTTTTCTTTTTCTCTTTTTTTATGCCACTGTGGAAAGTAATGTTTCATTTCTTGTAAAGCCCTTCCAGTAGCACTAATGACTTTAATTTCTTTTTTCTCTTTTAACATCAGTTCAAAAATAGATTTTATCCCCTCTTTTGTTTTGTAAACATTTGCTTCTGAATCTTCTTTCAGACCAAACTCTTTCATCTTTAATAGTTGTGGAAGAACTTTTTGTATTTCTTTTTTTTTCTCTTTGGCTTTTTCCTCTTCCTCTTCAACAATTTTCAATAATCTTTCTGGATCAACTGCTTGGTAAAGTCTTGTGCCTTTACTTTTCACAAAATTAACCAATCCTTTACTGATCAGTCTGTTTAATGTATCATAACAGGAGACTCTTTCAATATCTAATTGTTTGATTATTTTCCCTACAGAACTAGGACCAAGTTCTAATAATTTTAGATAAACTTTAGTTTGTTGTTCAGTTAGGCCAATTTTTTGTAAAATGTTTTTCATCTTTTCTTTGAAATGGTAGCTACTATTTAAAATTATTGTAATGTGACTATACAACAAACTTATATTAATGGCCGCTAAACGATTTTTATTTATGAAAGAAATGAATGTAGTTTTTGTAACTTTAGACTCTTGTAGGTATGATATTGCGGAACAAGCAGAGATTCCTACGATTAGATCTATTGGGCCTTTAAGAAAAGCTTATACTCATGGTAGTTATACTGTTCCTGCTCATGCGGCTTTCTTTTCGGGACATTTACCGGTTGTTTTAGATGAGTGTGAGTTGCCTTATTATTCTGAGTCTGCTAAACAATTATGGCGAATAAAAACAGGCCCAGCAAGAGATTCTAAATCTTCTGGCTTGTTATTAGAAGGAAATAATGTTTTAGATGGTTATAGAAATTTGGGTTATTATGTTTTGGGTGTTGGAGGGGTTACTCAATTTACAGAAAGAAGTTTCTTGCGTTCATATTTTAGTGAGGATTTTTTATATTATGGACTTAATTTAGATGAAGAACCTTTAGAATCGAGAATAGAAGAAAGTTTTCCTTTAAATCATATTGATGAAATAACCGGTTATTTGGATAACCGTGACAAATGGTTTATTTTCCTTAATTGTCCAGAAACACATTACCCTTATGATTGTGGGAATGGAATTTCTAAAGATGTCGAAAAATATTTTCCTCTTTTGAAGAAATCGTTAAATCTTAGAGAAGCAGATAAAGAATTTCCTGAAGACTTTTCTCAGAAACTTAAAACTATGCAAAGAGAGTCTTTAGAATCTATTGACTATAAACTGGGGCAACTCTTCAATTCTTTGCCAAAGAAACGAGATTTTCTGGTTGTTATCTGTGGAGATCATGGAGAGAACTTTGGAGAATATTTTGCTGGCAAGCAGAGATGGGGGCATTTATTTCCTTCTCCGGAAGTGATGGAAGTTCCGCTTGTAATTGGTGAGATTCATGGCTGAGTTCTATACTTGTTTGTATATTACAAACAAGTGCATGAATGCTTGTGATTACTGTGGATTTAGTAGGGACAACAAAGACTTAAAAAGAGTTATCTTAACAAATGAACAGATTCGGGATGAAGCAAGAGTGATTAAATGTTCTGGTGTTGATAATGTTATTTTAATTGGCGGGACTTTACCGGAAAGAAGTTACAAAGATTTGATTATTAGAGGGACAGAAATTCTTCTTGAAGAAAATCTTAATCCTTGGATTGAGTTTGAAAATTTAAGTTACGATTTAATGAAACAATTGACAACAGCAGGGGCAACTAAATATATTTTGTTTCAGGAGACTTACGATATAGAATTGTTTGATAAATTACACCAACACAATCCCGGTAAGAATAATTATCACCAAAGATTAAAACAAATTGATTTAGCGGTGGCAGCAGGATTTAAAGAAGTAATGATTGGATCTTTGTTTGGATTGTCCGAAAATGTAGACTTAGAAGTTAATGGGTTAGTTGAACATACAGAAAGGATTGATGCTGATGTTTCTATTGCTGTTCCAACATTGAGAGATCATTTTCCAGTTGATTTAGTGCAAATTGTTTTGGAATTGAAAACTTTGTTGCCGAGGGCGAAATTAGCTCTGAGCAGCAGAGAACCTCCGGAAGTAAGAGATAAATTATTTGGTTTTGTAGACTATATTGGTGTTGGCGGAGTAACTTTTCCTGGCGGGAGAACTATTCATAGAGAGAACTATCTTCGCGGAGAGAAACAGTTTGCTTTAGCTGATTTGAGAACTATTGAGGAGATTAAGGTATTAATTTCTTTGTTATAATTTTTTTGGGTTTAAATAAGTTTCTTATAGTTTGTGAGAGATTTAAACGGAACTGCACATAACGATGTTAAGTTTCAGGGGCTTTACGCCCCTGCAAGCGTAACGTAGTGAAGC
>CAZIMI010000143.1:0-3918 GCA_964540325.1 uncultured Methanosarcinales archaeon
AAATGAAAAAGTTCTTCACCATATTATGAAGATGAGGGTTCCAAAGAATGTTAACATTAAGATTGAGATGAAAGATTAGATTTCTCGTATCTATATTCTAGAGAATATATTTGTTTATAAGAAAGTGGGGTTTTTTCAAGTGATGAAAAGGGGACATGACTTTCCCGGCTTATGGATAAGCTTTGAAGCTGGTGAAGGAGCAGGAAAAGGAACTCAACAAGAAATGTTGTTCTATTATTTGCAAGGGATTGGTTATGTTGTTGAAAGAGGAAGGGAACCAGGCACAACACCAGCAGGAGAAGAATTTAGAAAATTTTTACAAGATCCTTCTCGTCCTGAACTTAATCCAAAAACAGAGACGTTATTTTATGTGGGTGCAGGAGTAGAATTTTTTGAAGGAGAAGTAAGGCCTGCTCTAAAAAAAGGGAAAACCCATATTACAGATAGATGGAGAGATTCTACAAGAGCATATCAGGGTTACGGTCTTGGAATTGATTTAAATGTTATAGACATATTAACAAAATTTTCTTGTTCTGGTGCGGTACCTGACATAACATATTTAATTGATATAGATGCTAAAACAGGTCTTGCAAAAGCTGCTGGCCATGAATTTGAAGGAGCTGAAAAAGATAAAATTGAAGCAAGAGATTTAGGATATCATAAAAAAGTTAATCAGGGATATAGAGAACTTGCAGCAAGAGATCCAGATAGATTTAAAATAATTCCTTATATTGAAGGAAATCCTGAAGAAATGCATAATCAAATAAGAAAACATGTTAATGAATTTATTGAAAAATATGGCTTAGAATCTACTTTAGCCAGGTCTTAAAATTTATAAATCAAATAATTCTTCTAACTTTAAGCCCGGGTCGCATAGTGGTTATTGCAATGGACTGGAACTCCATGTCCTTTTTGGACGCCCAGGTTCGAATCCTGGTCCGGGCGTTTTGTATTTTATAACCAAAACATTTAAATAGTAGCATATTAGTATATTCTAATATGGTAGAAGGATATGATGAAGACTGTGAGATTTGTAAGGTATTTTCAAATGCTAATCGATTAAAGATCTTGGTTAGTTTGGGAAAAGACCCGCTCAATGTGAACAAGATTGCAGAAAAAACAAATTTGCCTCAGCCTGTTGTTTCACAACACCTCTCTATGATGAGTTCAAGAGGGATTCTGGATGTAGAGAAGAAGGGAAGTTTTGTTCAATATAAAATCAAATATCCTGAGCTTTTAGAAGCCTACAAAACATTAAATAAAGTAAAGAAAAAAATCAAACAAAATTAAATCAGGAGGAAATAGAAATGACAGTTAAGGTATACACAACTTCAACATGTCACTGGTGTACAAAAGTTAAGGAATTCTTAAAAAAGAACAATATAGAATTCAAAGACATAAATGTAGCAGAAAATGTGGAAGCTGCACAAGAAATGGTGCACAAATCAGGACAAATGGGTGTACCGGTTATAGAAGTTGGCAAGGAAATCCTTGTTGGTTTTAACGAGCCCAAGTTAAAAGAGGTACTGAATTTAAAATAAAATGGAAAAATATGATTTTCTCGTATTAGGAGCAGGAGGAACAGGCTTAGCAGCAGCAATGTATGCAGCTAGACTTGGATTAAAAACACTTGTTTTAGGAGCTACACACGGCTCTGAGCTTCCTGTGGGTGGAGTCATAACAACTACAAGTTATGTTGAAAATTATCCTGGATTTAAGAAAATAGTTGGTGCTGAACTTGCTAAAAACATAGAAGAACATGCTAAAAGTTATGATCTTGTAACAATAAAAGAAGAAAAAGCAATAGAAGTTAAAAAACAAGAGGGTAGTTTTTTAGTTAATGCAGAGAAATCAGAATATGAAACAAAAACAATTTTGTTTGCAACAGGAACAAGATGGAGAAAATTAAATGTTCCAGGTTCAAAAGAATTTGAAAACAAAGGTGTAAATTATTGTGCTCTTTGCGATGGTCCTTTGTTTAAAGACAAAACAGTTGCTATTGTTGGTGGAAGTGATTCTGCTGGTAAAGATGCACTTATTCTTGCAGAACATGCTGAAAAAGTTTACATAATTTATAGGGGAGAAAAAATACATCCAGAACCAATTACTTTAAAAGAAATTGAAAATAACAAAAAAATTGAAATAATTAATAATGCAAATGTTGTTGAGATTAAAGGAGATAAATTAATTTCAAGTGTTGTGCTTGACACTAAAAAAGAATTAAAACTCGATGGCTTATTTGTTGCAATAGGTCATGAAATTTTATCAGATCTTGCAAAAGATCTTGGTGTTAAGTTAAATAAAAAAGGTGAGATAATTATTAATCATCAAGATTCATCAACAAATGTCGACGGTATTTATGCTGCTGGAGATGTAACAGATAAACAATTTAAACAATTAATTACAGGTGTTGCAGATGGTTGCACAGCAGCTTATTCTGCATACGAATATCTTTTAAAGAAATAACCATGGCAAAATTAACATCTAAAAAAGCTGGTAAATCTATTGAAGTCAAAGATGGTAGTTCTATAACTACTGCTGCTGAAAAATTAGGGGTGGCCCTGCCTTGTAAAACAGGTGTTTGTGGATCTTGTTCAATCAGAATATTAAAGGGTGCTAAGAATTTATCACCTATGACAGAAGCTGAAAAGAAATTTGATAAAAATGCAAAAAATAGGTTAGCTTGTCAATGTAAAATAGAGAAGGGCGAAGTTGTTATTGATTACTAATCATTCTAATTAAATTAAGACGGAGGTATAAAAATGATAAAAATAAATGAACAAGCACCGCATTTCAAAGCAAAAGCTTTTCACAAGGACCATATAGATGAAATTGACTCTGATAAGTATAGAGGAAAATGGCTTATTTTGTTCTTCTATCCTGCTGATTTTACATTTGTATGCCCTACAGAGTTAGGGGATTTAGCAGATCATTATGAAGAGCTAAAAGAGCTTGGAGCAGAAGTTGTAAGTGTAAGTACAGATACAGAATTTGTTCATAAAGCTTGGCATGATAGTTCAGACACTATCAAGAAAATCAAGTTTGAAATGTTAGCAGATCCAACAGGAAATGTATGTAAATCTTATGGGACCTATATTGAAGAAGAAGGTCTTAGCTTAAGAGCTACTTTTATTATTGATCCTGATGGAATTCTAAAATCATTTGAATTAAACGATAAGTCTATTGGAAGAAGTTCAAATGAATTAATCCGTAAAATAAAAGCAGCTCAGTTTGTAAGACAAAATGGTGGTGAAGTTTGTCCAGCTAATTGGCAACCAGGTTCTGCAACACTAAAACCAGGATTAGATTTAGTTGGAAAGATTTAATTGTAATCAAAAACGGAGGGAAAAATGACAGAAATTAAACAATTTACATTACCAGAATTACCTTACGCGCAAGACGCGTTAGAACCATATTATGACAAAGAAACTGTAGAGATTCATCATACAAAGCATCACGCAGGATATGTAAAAGGATTAAACAATGCAATGCAAAAGCTCTCAGAAGCAAGAGAAACAGGTAATTATAGTCTGATTAAACATTGGGAAAGAGAACAAGCGTTCCATGGAGCAGGTCATTTTCTACATTCATTATTTTGGGAAAATATGCGAGCAGGTAATGAAGAGAATAAAGCTGCAGGTAATTTGCTGGCTGGTATAGAACAATGGTTTGGCTCATGGGAAGCTTTTGAGAAGCAATTTAAAGCAGCTACGGCAGCTGTTGAGGGTTCTGGTTGGGGAGTCTTAGCAAGCTGTGAAAATGGCAGCTTACATGTATTTGCGATCGAAAATCACCAGAAAGTTTGGGTGCCTGGTTTAACTCCAGTGATGGTATGTGACGTTTGGGAACATGCCTACTACCTTAAGTACCAAAACAAAAGAGGAGAATGGATTAACAACTTTTGGAAGATAATTAACT
>CAZIMI010000144.1:0-3891 GCA_964540325.1 uncultured Methanosarcinales archaeon
GGTATATAGTACCTATATAGCATTTAGGAAATGTATTTATATTTAAATGTTTTGTTAAAAAATATAGCTAACGTCATTGTTAGTAAGCCAGGGGTGGTTTAAAATGTTCCGAAATGTAAAACAGGTAAATTCTACACCAAAAGTAAAAAGAAAGGAAAACATTTATTCAAAAGAAATTAGAAACCAACTCTTAGATGAAGGCGCACTAAATAACGAAGAAGATGGTTTCATGGAAGGCTATGCAGAAGAAGAATACATTGAAGATTACGATGATGACGATGAAAGTAATCTTAAAAGTAGCGAATTTATAGGAGAAATGTATTAGAATGTCACTTAAAAAAATATTGGGGCTAGATTCATTTCCATTAAATGATTCTGAAATCATGAGGAAAATAGTCGAAGCTAAACGTAATAATATTGAAATTATAGAATTCTCTTCAGGTACTAAAAAAGTTAGGGTTAATATTAGTAATGTTGCCAGTCAAGGAATGATGTGGCAGCAAAGTGACTATTGGGGCCAGTGGTGGTGAGTACAAATATTTTTTCTGAAGCGTCACCATCACATTATTAAAAAACCGTACGTATTTAGTTATGTAGGCAAGTAGCGCCAAAAGAGGGACACGGGAGCCATAATAAAAAATAAGGAGCAGATATAGTGGCTTGCACGGCGCGTAGATTTTTGCATACCAAATTATTTAACTCTAGGCAAAAATGCGCCTCTTTTGGCAAAGCCACTATATCTGCTCATAATTACATAAGCTCCCGTAATAGGTCCCGTGCCCTACTTGCCATAGTAAATTAAATACGTACAAAAAACCAAAAACTCTATAAACATCCAACAATTTCTCCATTCTAATGAATTATCTAAAAAGAGGGTATAAGAACACTTATCTAGCAGTAAAGAAACATAAACTACTATTTCTCAGCTTAATAATCTTACAGATAATCTTTATTGCGATTATAGCTATGGTAGGTGTAAAATATCAAATTAAACTTTTAGAAAATGCCCGCGGAATCATGGAACCGATTGAACAGGCAAATTATGATGCTGACAGTATTGAAGAAGGCGAGCCATTTACCAAAGACACACTTAAAATCTATAAAAGTTATCAGGCATTAAAAAGTAACTTTTTCACACTTTCTTTATGGCTGCTAGGAATATTTATTATTATTAACGGCGGGATATGGATTTTAGTCCACTCTCTCTTTGAAAGAAAAAAGATTAAAGAAATTTTCCATGCTTACCTAAAATTCTTTATTTCCACAATTGTCTCCATTATCCCATTTCTTATTGTTGCTTATATTTTCCTCAAAAAAATGATGCAGTTTAATATTTCCATGGTCACCATATCTAAATTGATCCAGGGCAGTTTTTATTTTCTAATCGCATTCTATTTTCTTTTACTGGTTGCTTTTGCATTTATCAACATAAAATCGTGGAAATTGTTTGTTAAAAAGTGGTTTAAAGTAGCAATTAAAAATATTTATTGGAGTTTACTGGTTCTATTAATCAATTTAATCTTAATCCTCGTTAGTTTATATTTAGTTTATATCAATATGAATGAACAATCATTTTTTTTAATGACTTTCTTTAGCGTTATTCTTATTATTGTTTTAGTTCTAACAAAAATCTTTTGGGTAGCTTGTTTAAAGGAGATAAAGTAAAACAGATTAAACTTTGTAAAAATTTATTGTAACATAATCCCCGTGAGGATAATTACCTCTTCTAATATCTCCACAAATAGTAGCAAAGTCCCAATTTGTTGCTTCTTTTGGAGCTTTACCTAAAGCTTCTTCAAGAACCGGGTTTCTTTCTTCCGTATCAAATATAACAGCTGCATCAACAAAATCTTCATTAGAAAGGAATTCAAAACCTCTAAAATAATCCGCTGGAGTCATTTGTGTTAATTCAGCCATATTTTCAAACGAAAATATTTTAATTAATAAATATTATTGTATTGCAGAATATAACAAAAAATATAGAGTTCTTACTCTAAAGACTGGAAAAATTTGTCAAAATTATGAGGAATTATTACTCTAACATTTTCTCCGGAGAACCTAGATCCTTCTGTAACAACTAAATCTAAACAGGGACTTCCATCAGATCTTGAAGCAACTCGTCCCCGTAATTCTACACAACACCCACCTCTAAACCTAGTCGTATCATCAACATCAGAAACGTGACAATGTTCGCCATCAAACATTAAAGTATGTGAGTCATTTTCTACTTTTAAATTGTAATATGGATAAGTAATTAAATGTTCATCTCCTTTTTTACCAGTAACACACAAATAATAGCAAGCCAAGTGATTATCAAAATACAAATTTCCCGGTACGTGTCTATTAGTCATAAAGACACTATTTTTAGTCAAACTATATAAAATTTATCAAACGCCTCAAATCTTTAGAAAAATATTATAAACCTTCAAACAATCCTTCTCTTACATGAAAAAAATTATCTTAGACACCAACGCAGTAATGGCAATCGCGGAGTTTAAAATAGATTTATTCTCAGAACTGGAAAATTGCTGCGATTTCACTTACGATTTGTTTGTTTTAGATGGAACAATCAAAGAATTAAAGAAAATTATGGAAGAACAACGACAAAAGTTCAAAAGAGCAGCTAAACTGGCTTTAGCGATTATCAAAGCGAAAGGAATTAAGAAAATTACTTCTTCTGGTTATGTGGATGATGTTCTTGTTGAGCTTTCTAAGAAAGGCGACTTAGTTCTTACGCAAGATGTTGAGTTGAAGAAAAGATTAGCTAAACCCTATTTAACGATTCGACAGAAAAAGAGGGTTGTGCTGGTTAAGTAAACAAAAGAATTATAAAAAAGTCTTATTCTGAAATCTAAATGCTTACAGATCAGGAACTTTTATTTCGGCACCAAACAGGAACTTTACCACAGTTAGTAAATCCTTCTGGAGAAGTTGATTTAACTAGAACAATTACACAAAACTGTTCTGGGCAGTCAAAACTTTTGGTTAATGTATTAAAAAGCGTGTTGGGACCAAGATGTCAAGTCGCAGAACATGAATTTGCTTTTCCCACAGAAGAAACTCAACCACTTGTCAACAGATTATACTATTTATTACTAGCCGAAACAGATTCTGCTGCTGTTGCTGGAGAAGTTAGTAGTGCTGATTATAAAATTAATAGAGAAGAAACCACACTTTGTTTTTATCTTGCTAATCAAGACTTGATGGCAGATCAATCAGTTATTTCTTTAGTAGAAGGAACTAAATTTCATAGAGATTCATTATTTGTAATTAATCAGTCTGCACCAGAACCAGATATTGAGGTTGTAAAACTGTTGGAGAAAGATGAAGTTAATGTGTTAGATGCAGGTATTGGTCAATCTACAGCGATTAGAGGAGTCAAATCTAGATTAGAAGAAATAGGAAAATCTGTTAACACGTACGGAATAAATTTAATTTCTATGCCTGATGTAGTTGAATTATCAGAACCTTGTTTTGTTGGAACGTTTGAAGACTTTTCATTTCCTGTTAAGTTTGATTTGATTTACTCTCATGTTAGCAGTGCATATTACACTCCCAACATTAAAAAATATGCAAAAATAATAGTCTCTTGCCTTGACGATGGTGGAATGGCAATGTTAGAGATTTCCAACCATCAAGAGTGGGAAAGAGTCTTATCTGATTTAGAAGTTGAACATAATTTCTTAATGTCAATTCCTTTCACTGAAGTTTACAGACATCTTCATGGAAAAGAATCTCCTTTCGCTAAGCGCAAACCAGGAAGAATTAATGTTGTTTTAAAAGGATTTGATTGCTATCAAGTGGAAGGAGTATTGATTAAGAAGTGATATACCTACTCGAGAATAGCAAAACATTTAAATAAGATTTCTTATCAGAGATGTAAATATAATA
>CAZIMI010000145.1:0-3867 GCA_964540325.1 uncultured Methanosarcinales archaeon
GGTACGTAAAAATGAATTGGAAAAACATGATTTTGTTTGCTGTATTGTTACTGTTCGTAAGTTCAGTGTCAGTTATGGCTGAAGAAGTTGAGGGAAAAGACATTGCTGTTGTTTCTTATAGTGTAATGCCTAAACCCGCTATGTTAAGTGAACCTGTTGAGGTAAGTTTAAAGATTAAAAATGTTGGAAATATAGACATTAATGAAGAGTTTGTAATTGAATTTCAGGCTTGTCGGCCTGGCGGTTCAGGATGTAGTATTCCCAGTGGCGCTGAAGTTAATGGTTTAGCTGTTGGTGAAGAAAAAATAATTACAAGAGGCTTCTACCTTTCTGAAGATGATGTAGTTAATGGTAAAACTTTGATTATATTTGTAGCAGATGGTGATGCTCATGTAGAAGAAACCAATGAAGATAATAACGTTTACAAAATGCTTGTCAATGTTGTTGATGCGGTTGAGGAAGTTCCTGTAGAAGAAGTTTCTGGAGACACAGTACAATTTAGTGTTGCGGTTAACGATTATCCAGATCATAAGGATTATGACCTTTCAAAAAATCTAAAATTTGCTTTTATTAATATGTACTCTGTTGAATTGGAAGACGATGCTTTTAAAGTTGTAGATTTTGAAACTAAAAACACTGGAAAAAGTGCATCTGTATCTTTTACAGTTCAACCAGGAGAAATGGTTTACTTTGAAGGTTTTAAAACAGAGAATGGGGCAAAAGAAGGTGCAAAAGAAAAGCAAGCTTTACTTTGGTCATTACCGCCTTTTAAGAATTTTGGTGCCGGTGGCAAGGTGCTTTACCAAACCCATTGGACAGAAATTAATGAATATCTGAAGTATGATAAAGAGTATGCTGGTTCGAGCTCATTGAGTGTACCTTATCAAGATGTTGATCAAGAAATTGTTACACCTGTTGAAAAACTTAAACTTAAAGTTAAGGACAATGTTAAAAGTGCAAAATTAGATTGGAACGATCTTTCAGGTTTTGGAGAAACTTTTGATAAGTATAATATTAAGTTTAAGAAAGGTAAAAGTTTAAACAATCCAGCAAATTCTTATGTGGGTTTTAGTTATTATAACTTAGTAGACTTACACCCAGGAGATTACTGGACGTTCAAAATTTGCCCAACTAAGAACAAAGAAGTTGTTGGAGATTGCAGCAATACTGTAACTGTTTTAGTAAAAGATGAAGTTCAAGTTGTTGAAGTTGTTGACAAAACTGCTGAATATCTGATTTGGACTTATAATAACAACAAGCCAATTAGAGCGGATGTTGCTAAGTATCGTGTCGATCCTAACAACCATTTCAAAGGTAAATTGGTAGAAGTTCAACCTGCAAAATTAACTGAAGATTACAAAGGAAATGAGTTTTACCAGGCAAAGTTAAAAGTTAAAGAAAATGAAATTGTGGCTTTCATTTCTTTTGAGGCAGGATTAACACCACCAAAAACTATTGACAATGTTAAAGAGTATCCTGGATACCATAATGTTTTAGTTAATAGTGGTTTTGTAGATAAATGGGACATTCGAGCTTTGTGTAAGTATGCTCAAAAGAGTTGTAGTGGTGGAATTACTGGAGAAGGTCAACAAATACTTTTCTCAATTGATCCAGAAAATGTTGATTTGATTAAACCAGTTAAAGTTCCAAAACCAATAGTTACGCCAGGGCATAGTAAACCTGATTTTAAGGTTATTCCTGAATATGAACTAGTTGAATGTCCAAGCGGTTGTGATTATCAAGGCAAGTGTTTACCAATTGGTACAAAGATTAAAGAAAACGGAGATTCTTTGTTTTGTGATTGGAATGGTAAGATGAAACCACAATTAGGTGAAGGAAAAGTTTGCCAGAACGATTACGAATGTAAGAGTAATAGCTGTATGAGTGGTAAGTGTCTTGATTTAGAAAAGAAACTTGATCAGCAACAGAACTTACTAAAAAGAATTTTACATTGGTTAGAGAATTTCTTTAACTAATTTTTTTCTTTTTTTAAATTAATAAAAAATAAAGAATTAATTCATAGTTCTTAACTGTCCTTCTATGTCTTTAAGTTGAGCTTCCAATTGATCAAGTTCACCAGCAGTTTTTTTAACTACAACCGGAACCGGTTTAGGTTTTTCTACTTCTTCATCTGGACTAGGAAGTGGTTCTTGTTGTTGAGGTTTTTCTTCAGAAACAGTTTTTATCTTACCTTTAGGGAAATAATGTTTTAATTTATCAGTAAGCTGATTAATGGCTTTTACATCGTTCCTTAATTGAGTAAAAACGGCTGTTTTTTCATCTTGGATCATTTTAAATTTTTCATAACTTTGCATAAAAATAATCACTTCTCTTAAGGATTCTAAGACGTTCTTTCTAGCGTTTTTAGGGTCACCAATCTGGATCATATACTCCGGTTCTTTAGCATGCTTAACTGGGGCTTTCTTTACTGTTCTCTTCTTAGCAGTTTTTCTCTTTTTTGCCATTTTTACTTAAAACTGTTCTGGTTCTTGTAGAGAGTGATCAATAAAATCAACTTTCTTTTCAACTTCTGTTAAAGCATTTTGCCATAACTCTAGCTGATGGTCTTCTTCATTTTTCAAATCATTTATTTTTAACAAAGTTTCCTTTGCATCTTCAATTTTTCCTCTGACGGCTTTAACTAAGTTAAGAACGTCCTCATACTCATCGATTTTTACAAAGACTGGCATACGATCCATTTTAATCACCTTTAAAGATTATTTTATCTGCTTGCAATAATTTATCATGCATTGCTTTAGTTATTCTTTTTAATTTAACAAATTTATGTTCTTCGTTATATTCAGAACTTACTAAATCTTTACTTGTTTCTCTTAATTCAGTAAGTTTGCCTTTAATTTCTCCCAATTCACCCAAAATTTTCTGGTAAATATCCATTTTTATGTATAATGGTTCAGCTTTTTGTTCAGCAAAAGGTTCAGTTGGCGGAACAAACGGCTCTTGTTGATCAACTGGAGCTTGGGGTTCTTCAGGAACTTCAATCTGCTCTTCCGGAACTGGTTCTTGAGGTGGGGCAATTGGTTTTTCTAGCCCTGCTGCTTCCTGTATTTTTTCAGGTTCAATTACTTTATCCTCAGAAACCTTGTTAGGAAATTGTAAAGCTTTCTCATTAAAATGCTTCCCTTCTGGAAAAGGAACTTTTGGAACAATTTTCTTTTTACCGAATAACCAACCCATTTTATCTTCTTTAAGTAGAGAGCGTTTAAAAACTTTGTTTAGTATTGTCGAGTAGTGGAAAATGGCATCCTAATAGATATACGGGCAAGTTCATTTTATCAAATATATTTCCCTTTTTGGATATTCTTTTTAATTGTAACATAATTAAGCTTATTGATGAAAATATATTTTTATTTAACGATTCTATTTTTCTTTATCCCATTTATTTCAGCAGAACTACAAATCACAGAAATAATGTATAATCCTGCTAATGATATGGGCTCTGATTCGGATTTAGAATGGGTGGAATTGTATAATAATGGTAATAGGGCATTTAACTTCTCTGATTTTACAATCAACAACAAGAAAGTTGACCTAATAATAATAAATCCAAAAGACTATTTAGTTATTGCCAGAGAATTGATTGATGGTTCTGATTCGGACTTAGATAGTTTTGAATCATTTTACGGAAATTCTGATGGCGTCTGGAATTCTTCTGACGGGAATTATAAAGCAGTTGATGCTCAATCTTTTAGTTTAAGCAACACTGCTGGAGAGATAATATTAACGGATGGAACGTTAGCAATTAATGTATCTTATCTTGACGATTTTGGGGGGGATGGAAATAGACATTCAATAGAATTTGTAAACGGAATTTGGTTGGGAAGCAAAGAACTTTATGGGACTCCTGGC
>CAZIMI010000146.1:0-3721 GCA_964540325.1 uncultured Methanosarcinales archaeon
AACAGGAAATATGAGTAAACGTGTCTGGAATGAGATTGAATCCCATCGAGAAGATATTGAAAAGAGTTGGCCTGAAGAGTTGAAAGATTTTGTAAGTGAAAAGAAGGGTTAATCAAAATAATGCTAATAAATCTTCAGTATCTTTAGATTCAACAATTCTAACATCTTTATCTTCATCTTTAAGAAAATTAGCATATTCTAATAAAGAAAGATTGGGATTAAAAGCTATACCAACCCCACCATTTTCAGCGGCAATCTGAATAAAATCTGCATCACCCATCGAATCTCCGACACAGCAAGCATTAGCGAAAGTTAAATTATTTTTCTTCAAGTATTTATTTAATAATTCAGTTTTTGATTCTTCACTTTTAATTACAATTTTAATCCCATCAACAATAATTGATTCTAATTCTTCTTGATTATTTTTTTTAATAATTTTTTTAATTTTATCAGAGGATACTTTTCTTCCTTTATCATCAACAAAAATAAGTTCATTACAAATAATAAAGTCAAATACATTGTCCAATCTTTTGTTAAAAATTTCCATTATAATCTTGAATCCCGTTGTGACCAAACCAACTTTAGCCCCTCTTTTCTTAAGTTCATGTAACGTCTTTTTAAGATTTGGCATTAAGGAAAAGTTTTCACCATAAGAAACAATTTGATACAAAGAAATTCCTTTAAAAAGTTTGTTTAACTTAGTATAGGCTTCGATTATAGTCGTTTTACCTAATGTTTGCGAAGTGATTACGTTTTTAATTTCATTATAATTTTTGTGTTTCTTAGCAAGTTCAATAGGGGTTATTTCTGGTGTTAACGTTCCGTTAACATCAAAAGCAAACACTTTGATTGTTTCACCAATTTCTTTTTTATTATTTTCATTAGATTTACTAATTTTATTAAAAAATGATAATTGATTATTGATCCAAGACTGATTTAAATCCCATGATTTATTTTTTTTAATCACAATTTTCTCATTTAGAAGTTGGTTCAACAATTTATGAACTGCTTGGTAAGTTATTGATAAAGCATATTCTTTCTTGAGTATAAAAAGGATTCTCTTTATTGCAATAGAATTATTATTTGCTAGAATCTCGATAACTTTATCTTTTGTAGAATAAACTTTTCTTGTTGATAGGTTATTCTTGACCATTTAAAATAATAATTAATTCTTACTTTTAAACATTTTGGTTTAAAAAAATAAAACCGACGTTTTATATCTTTGTTTATCGGAAATATTACATGAAAATGGGAAAATTAACAGAAAATATGAATTTAGAATTAAAATTAAGGTTTACTCCTGAAGAAATCACAAAAACAAACGAATATTTTAAAGGATTATATTTCCATTCTGAATCGAGTGATAAGATTAAAAATTGTTATCGAGAAGATCCAGAGTTTCAAGGAATTGTTTATCATAGTTTAGTTGCTGCGTATGTAGGAAAAGTGCTAAAAGAAGTTAATGAACACGAAAGTTCAAGCGTTAATACTGGAATAAATGAGTCGCAACATTTTTTAAGTAATATTTTAAAAAATATTTGGCATGACTCAGAAGAAAGAAGGGATATTTGTATTAAAGTTAAAAGTCGGCCTTATAATGATTATGCTCTTGAGAAAATTAGTTACATGTTAGAACATTATTGTTCAAACTATTTAGAGGATGGAATTCAAATACAAATACAAGAACAAATTGAGAGGAAAGAAAAATGACAAATAAGATTGATAATAATAAAAAATTAATATTACAAAAAGACATTTTTGTAAAAACAGAAGGAGATTCATATTTAGTTTATTCTCCCCTTAATAAAAAAGTAAGTATTGTAAGTGAAGAAACACTTTCATTAGTTAAAAAGTTTTCTTCTAATGAAATTTTAGATAAAGAACATTTAGATCATCTTGTAGAGACAGGATTTCTTGTTATTGAAGAACAAAAAAAAATAGAAATAAATGAAGAGTTTAAGCCAACATCAGTTACTTTATTTTCGTCAAGCCAATGTAATTTAAGATGTGTTTATTGTTATGCAAATGCTGGAGAAGAAAATGATAACTTAAAGATTGAAGTAGCAAAGGCAGGCATTGATTTAGCAATTAATAATGCTTTATCAAAAGGAGTAAAACAACCAGGATTGAATTTTCATGGTGGTGGAGAACCAACATTTAATTGGAAAGTGTTTACAGAAGCGATATCATATTTTAAAGAACAGACTAAAAAAGAAAAACTAAAAGGACGAATTACATGTGCTACAAATGGTGTGTTTAGCGAAGATAGATTAAGTTGGATCATAAATAATTTAAGCCATATACAAATATCTATAGACGGACCAAAAGACATTCAAGATTATCAAAGGCCTTTAGAAAATGGAAAAGGAAGTTTTAAATTTGTTGATCAAACATTAAAAACATTAAAAAATAGCAATTTAGCTTATAGTATAAGATCAACAGTAACTGAATATGGTGTAAATAGAATGAAAGAGACATTAAGGTTTTTTGTTGAAAATTATTCGCCAGATTCAATCCATTTTGAACCTCTTTTTGAGTGTGGACGATGTAAAGTAAGTGGTTGGCAAGCACCTAGCGTAGATGATTTCGTATCAAATTATTTTGAAGCCATTAAAGAAGCTGAATTATTAAAAGCTAAATTATTCACTTCAACAGGAAGAATTGATTATGTTACTACGCGTTTTTGTGGGGCTGCAGGAACAAATTTCGGGATTACACCTGATGGGAAAATCAGTTCTTGTTATGAAGTCACCTCAGAGAACCATGATTTTTCTGAGATTTTTTTATATGGAGAATATGACTCTAAAACAAACAGCTTTACCATTGATGAAGAAAAAAGAAAGTATCTAAAAGAAAGAACTACAGATAATATCAAAGGTTGTGGGGATTGTTTTGTTAAATGGAATTGTGCAGGAGATTGTCTAATTAAAGTCGCACATACTACAGGAGACATTTATAAAACAAATAAAGACGGCTTCCGTTGCAAACAAAACCAAGATATTGCCTACGGTAATATTAAGAAAATCGTTAATAACGGAGAGAAATGCAATGGATAAATTCACAAAATTGGAAGAAGTACTAAAAGATATCAACATTAAAGAAGAAAAAGCGACAACACAATATGTTAGTTTTGAATTGCCGTATTCAAAACTTAATGACGATCGTAGTTTTTGTTTATGTGAAGATGTATGTTTCGTAACTAAAAGTTCTTCGGGTTGTAGTTGTGATAGTTATATGTGTAGATGTGAATGTACTTGTCCTAATGTGAATTGTGCACCTATTTGTCCAAGAGATGACGATTGTAATTATAATTGTTAAAAAACCATTATATCAAATAAGCAATAATATTTTTTAGGAGGGAAAAAAAATGAAAGAATTTACAAAATTGGAAGAAGTACTAAAAGACATCAACATTAAAGAAGAAGGAGAAACAACACAATATACAAGTTTTGAATTACCTTATTCAAAACTTAATGATGATCGAAGTTTTTGTTTATGTGAAGATGTATGTTTCGTAACTAAAAGTTGTAGTTGTGAGGATGATTGTAGTCATAGTTGTGGTTGTGCTGGTGTAACTTGTGCCCCAGTTTGTCCAAGTGATGATGATTGTGGTTACGATTCAATTTGCAATAAATACTAAAGTTAAAAAACTATGATTTTTTTAACAAAAGTTAATCCTGATAAACCTGCTTAACAATCTCGTTCAAATAAACTTTACGAG
>CAZIMI010000147.1:0-3685 GCA_964540325.1 uncultured Methanosarcinales archaeon
AACACAAAACTATAAAAAGCAACTTTAATTCTGAGTATAAGTGGACCTGTGGCCCAGTTTGGATATCTGAAAAGACCAAAAAAGGCGATTCCCTCCTATTGAAATTTAGTAGTAAGGAATAGATCGGGGGTTCAAAGTTTTATTGGTAATGAGTGGTGAGTTATGGGTTATGAGGAAAAGAAACTCAGAACTCAATACCCAAAACCCATAACCAATAATCTGAAAGTCCTCCCAGGTCCGCATTTCAAATATACAGCGCTCAAGATCCGATGAAGAATCCTGGAGTAATTCCTTATGGAATGATCTAAGTAGGCTGAGGATGAGTATTGCTGTTTTAATGAGAAAATTATTTATAATCTAACTATTTTAGTCTTAAACATGGGCATAAAAAGAGTAGTACCAGATATTGAAATAAAATTAACTCCTGGTTCCTTTCTTAATCTAGAAAATATTCTTGAAAGAGGCTATAGTCCTGGTGAGGTAACTGAACCTATAAATCCTATTAGTAATAACTATTCTCCCCAACATATTCCTGCCGAAATTATTGATGCTAGGCTTACAATAGCATTAACAGAAATTGACCCTTACTTACTAAGGGATAGACAAATTGGCTGGGTTAATTTTGATATTATTGATGAAGCAAGAGGAGTTTCAACAGATTGGACACGTTTTTTTGTTAAATCTTTTGATGGGTCTAAAGTAGTCTCTTCCAAAAGAAAAGATTTACCTGAAAATCCAAATAAATATGTAACTTATGGTGATGCATATTTAGTTTTAACAACTAACTCAGGAGACATTTATTTTCCTCAGAGAAGAAATTAACAAAAATTATTTATAACACCACCATAATCAACTTTCTAATGAAACTATCTAAATTCCTTACTCTGGACAATACAGAAACCTATCTGAACAGCGAAGTACAACAAACTTATCATTCGCAGACAGGAGCAGTAGAAGAAGCTCTTAAGAAATATTCTATTCCTTGCAACATAAAAGAGTTAGCGCAAAAAGGAAAAATAAGAATTCTGGACATGTTTTTTGGGATTGGTTATAATTCAGCAATGGCGATTGATGTTGCTTTGGAAGAAAACCCTGATTGTAAAATTGAGATTGTTGCTGTAGAAAACGATCCCGAGATAATAAAAAAGATTCTGGAAGTTAAACCACCAATTAAATCTTATACTCTTTACAAAGAGTTGGTTAGAAGCAATGAAATCAAAGTAGGTAAGTTTGTTTACGAAAATAATAATATCAAGATAACTTTATACGTAGAAGATGCCCAGAAAGCTTCTAAGAAACTTCCTGAAAAATACTTTGATGCCGTTTTCTACGATCCGTTTAGTCCAAAAGCACAACCAGAGATGTGGGAAATAAAATTGTTTAAAGAAATGTACAGAGTAATGAAAGATTCTGCAATATTAGCAACTTATTCATGTGCAAGAATCATCAGAGATAATATGGCTGCTGCAGATTTGGTTTATGATGATGGCCCCATTGTTGGTAGGCGTGGACCAGGAACGATTGCCACTAAATGGGTTTAGAATTTCTTAAACTTTATAAACTAATAATTTTTTCATTCTAAACATGAAACACTTAATCTCACTAAAAGAACAATCTAAAGAGGACATTTTGGTTATGCTTAAGCTTGCTCAGGATATTAAAGCAAAAAGAGACAACAACGAGTTAACCAATTTTTTACCCAATAAAACCCTAATCATGCTTTTCCAGAAAACTTCTACTAGGACCAGACTATCTTTTGAAACTGCAATGACAGAATTAGGCGGACAAGCAATTTTCTTGGATGCCAGAACTACTCAGTTTAATTTGGCTGACTTTGGTGACGAAGCCCAGGCAATGATGAGATACGGTAATGTTTTAATGTTTCGTTCAAAAAAAGTTCATGACGTAATGATAGCAGCATCTTATAACCAAATTCCAGTAATTGATGGTTGCAGCGAGAAATATCATCCTTGTCAGGCATTAAGTGATTTACTTACCATGGTTGAACATTCTAAAGGTCTTGAGAATGTAAAAAAAGTTGTTTGGTTGGGAGTTGAAAATAATGTTTCCAACACTTTAATGTTAGCCTGTTCTAAATTAGGAATAAGGTTTGTCATCGTTGCTCCTGAAATTGATCCTAATTCTGTTGATCAAGAACTGAATCAACAAGCGTTAGCAACTGGAATGATTGAAAGAACCTTAGATTTGGCTGCTGCTTTAAAAGATGCAGATTACGTTCATACTGATACTTGGATGAATATGGAATTCTTTCAGGGAGCTGACGTTAAACCGGAATACAAAAAAGAGTATGAAGAAAGGAAGAAAAAACTTTTGCCTTATCAATTAAACGCAGATTTAATTAATAAATATTGTTCTCAGGCAAAGATTATGCATTGCATGCCTTGTCATGTTGGTTATGAAATTTCTAGAGATGCAGTTGACCATCCTAACTCAATAATATTTGATCAGGCTGAGAATAGAATGCATATGCAGAAAGCAATCTTAGTTTGGTTGTTGAGTTAACTATAAACCCCATCAATCATTTTTCTTAGAATATTTTCATCTTTTGGAGTATAACATAGGAATCTCATCTTTTGTCTGAGAGTACCTTCGTGATATAAATCAACTCTTCCTTCTAAAATAGGTGACTTTTCTGTATGTGGGACTATTGCCATTTTGTCAGCATTTTTTTTGATTAATAAATATGGTGTTTCTAGTGATAATGGCGCTTGATTTTCTAATCTTCCTACATAAAGATCTGATTTGTTTAAAATCATTACTACTTTACCAACTAAAGAATCTTCTGTCATGAATAAAGAAGATACAGAATTTTATATAAAGATTTGTTGGGTGGGGAATATAGTTTACTTCTTATTCCTGCCTCTTTTCTTTACAGCCTGAAACCTTTCTAGAACAAATTTAGCATCCGGATAAACCTCTTCATACCCTGCTAGAACTTTATCAAAAATACCCGGATAATGTTGATAGTGTTTGCTTTCTAAAGCTCGGTCCAACAAAAACAAATCAACAGCTTTATCTTCTACTTTGTCTGAGAAAGATGTCAACCCAAAGTCAATAAACTTGATCTCGTTACTCATGATCATATTAGATGTAGTCAAATCTCCGTGAACGATGTCTTTCAAATGCAATTTACCAATTTTCTCGCCAATCTCTTCAGCAAATTGTTGGTAATCGTCTCCCTGCATTAAAACGTCTCTTAACTTTTCACCGGGAATAAAATCCATTGTAATCGACATTCGTTTATCACAGAAATCAATTAAAGCCGGAGCGGGAAATTTCATCTCTTCTAATTTACGCAAAACTTTAGCTTCTCTTCTTGTTCTGAACTGACGCAGAGATTTATCTATCTGCGGTAATCGATATTTCTTACTGAAACGTTCTTTGATAACCTTATTGTTATCTTTATGGATAATCGCTTCTGCTCCTTGTGCTATTTTTATCATCAACTAAAGAATTAATTGTGTTTATATAAATTTAACGGGTTTGTTAAGTAAAGTTTCTAAGTAAACAGCCACCGCCTTAAGACGAATGGTACACTATTTTCAAACATTCTATTGCGGGCGAGGGACGCCCCATCCGGGGTGCCCGCAGTGCAATTAAACGTCAAAAGAGTGAGTGGCCGTGGCTGTTTACAATGGGTACTTAAGAAGTTTACTTAACATAA
>CAZIMI010000148.1:0-3671 GCA_964540325.1 uncultured Methanosarcinales archaeon
AGCAAAGAACAGGAAAACCATTCTCAAACTGCTTTCAGATCAGGAAAAAACACAATCAGAACTACATCATAAAAGTGGAATGTACAGAACCCATGTCAGAAGAACTCTTCTAGAATTACAAGATAAAAAATTAGTCAAGTGCCTTAATCCAAAAGACAGAATCTATAAACTTTACAAGATTACCAAAATCGGCAAAGAAATCCTCAAAAAAAGCGAAAAGTTTAAATAAAAGTTCTTATATATAGTTATATAAGATGTCACCAGCAACCATTTTACATAGCCCAACATTAGATTCCGTACTTATGGTAGAGAAATCTATCCAAAAACACAGTCAAGAATGTGGAAAATACCAGCTCTGGAAAAAGTTACCTAAAAAAATGATGTATCAAACTTTCCAAGTAATCTTAGATTACTTAGAACAATCAGGAAAAGTAATGATTGACAAAGATGGTTGTGTCATTTGGACATACAATCCACAAAGAATAAAGAAACTTATTACAGAGGATTTAATTGCACGATGAACAATAAAATAATCAATGTTGGATTTATTTCTCAGAAGTTAAAACATCAATTTGACACATTAAAAGATAAACAATTATACCATTTCATTGATCATGCCATTGATGATTTAAAGAAGAACCCTGCTTGTGGGACTAAAATTCAAAAGAAACTTTGGCCAAAAGAATACAAAAAGAAATATGAAATAACCAATTTATGGAAATATGATCTTCCAAATGCTTGGAGAATTATTTATACAATTGATACAGACGAAGTTAGAATAATGAGTATAATTCTTGAATGGTTTTCTCACAAAGATTATGAAAAACGATTCAAGTATTAGAGATTGCCCTTTCTTCTTTAACCATGAGAGAACCTTAAGACATAGAACTAAAACTGTTTTTGCCCTTAGCTGAACTAACAAAACTACGAACGTGCCCTACACCGAACTTGCTCACTACGTTCGCACCCAGACATAAAGTCTGGGGGACATAACATCGTTATCTTTAATATTTTGTCACCTTAACTTTAACAACGCTTACGCTTAACTAAACAACTTTAACATTGGCACCTTAAAAACTGTAAACTTAAACTCTCTTCTTTAGTAGTGGGACGCCCTTTTTAAAAATCAACTAGAGGCATAAATACTTAACTTATTCAAAATTTCTACTTCTTTAGATAATGTAGAATCTCCAATAGCATTCATCTCTTGTTCAAAATAATCATTAAACTGACTGAACAATTGTTTATACTCATCTGAAACTTGTAGAGGGATTGATTGCCTTTCCCATTTTCCTAATTGTGGCTCAAGTGGTTCTTCTGGAACTACAATTCCAGTCTCTAATGTAATAGTTGGCTGGACTGGTTTTTTAGCTTCATAACTTTCTCTTTCATCATTAATCCAATTTTTCGCTAAATCAGCATATCTGGATAGTAAGATTCCTTTTCTTATTCCATTATTCTCATAATAATCTGGCTGTCTTTCTTCAATCAAAACATTTGCTTCATCGCTGTCAACATTTCCTTGTCTATCTTCATAACTTACAGATAATTTCAAACTTGCATCTGGAGAGAGTTTTTTTAGTTTTAATACGATGATTCCCCCTTTTGTTTGCTCCTCTTCCCTTTTAGATGGAAAGAGTGTATTAACTTTCATTATTTCTCCAGTCGCCTCATTTGCTTCGGGTGAGCCATACACTTTTTCAATATCATAACCCTGAGCATCTAATTTCATCAACAGATTAAATACAAGCGGAGTAACCATATATTCAAATTCATCATCCATCCTTGTTTTGAATTCTTTACCAGAATGAACAGAATAATAATTTGCTCCTCTTATTTTCGTAATGAAATCAATTAATTCTGTATTGAAATCAACACCAATGCCAATAAATGTGCTATAAATTTTATTTTCTGCATTTGCCTTTGTCATTCCCAAAAGACCTTCTTCATTTATTGATCCAATGTTGGGCATCGCATCTGTCAAGAAAATAATTCTATTCTCATATTCTTCAGGATCAACGTCTAGGACTTCTTCAAATAATTCTGTCCCTCCCCTGTAACCAGCCTCAAAATTAGTTCCTCCCCTTGGTGTTAGTTCAAGAATATGACCTTTTATTGCATTCATGTCTGTTTCTCCTACCTTATTCAGTGGCTTCGCTAAATAATCAGTATTATCAAACAACACCATTCCGAATCTGTCGTCTTCGTTTAAGTGATTTAATAAAGCGACTACTGACTCTGAAGCAATTTCCATCTTGGATTTATCTGCATCTTCATCTTCTTCTACTTCAATTGGTGTTCTCTGTCCAAATTGATCATAATAATATTTACTAAATGGAGAACTCATTGAACCAGAGATATCCAAAACAACAACAAGATTAAGTTTTTTCCTCTGGAAATCAGCTTCTTTAATTCCAGAATTTAATCCAACAGATAAATAGTAATCATCTTCTTTAGAAAATGGATCTTCTGAAATAGCATAAGTGTACGATGGACAAAATAACTTTTGGCAAATTTCTTTCTCGCCAGTATCAAAGAAATATTCAAAGAACAAACCTTCATATGTTATATCTGTTGGTAGTGGGAGATAATCATTTTCAATATTTTTCCTAAAATTACTTACGTCCTTTGCACCACCAACCGCAAATCCAATTCTGTCACTAATACCCGCAGATGTTTCAGAAATACTCATAAATTGCGTTCTTGTAAAACCAAAACCTACAATTCCTCCAACAATAATAATAAGTAAAATTATAATTGGTATCACAACAGCCGCCACTTTCAGTTTCTTTTTTACTGCATAGACAATCAGCCAAATTATGAATGCTAAAATTAATATTGGAATCAGAACAAGTAGGATTTCAAAACGAGAACTTATAGCTAGGAAGAATATCAGGAATGATAACAATATAACTGCAATTGGTCCAGCCAACAATAGAATACCCATTACTCTCTTGGGATTAGTTTGACTTATTCCACTAGCATCAACGAGGGGTTTTCCTTTAACGATTAGGAAGATTGAAGCCACTATCCAAGTAATAAGTAATGCTCCAACAACAATCCCTCCGAGAACTAAATAATTTTGTAGAGAAAAATGGGAATATTGCCAATCATCAGTCTTTCCGATACTTTGTGATATTAAGAAGAAACCAACTATCAAAACAGCAAGTACTACCGCTGAAATGCCTATTGTTTTCTTATTTAAATCAACCATTATAACTAAAGAAAATTTTGAACTTTAAAAAGCTATCTTTTACTTCAAATGAATTTGAAATTAACGGGCGTCCCACTATTATTCAAAACTTTAACTAAACCTTCTAAGTGAAATTAAAACGGTGCCAATGTTCTATGTACGGTGACAAAATACTTTCGTCGCTGACGCTCCTCACCCCGACGTAAAGTCGGGGAAAGATAACATCGTTATGTGCAATTGCTACGGGGCTTTTTAGAAGATAAAAACTATGTAGAAACTAAACAAGGGGCTTCGGCTAAAGTTTTAATGAGATTTCATTTACTGCAATGATATATGGTTGATTACCTTGACTAAAAGTCGCTGGGATTCCTCTCCTTGTCAGTTTCTTTATTACTTTAAGAGTTAAATCTACTGTTGCACTTCTATGGAAATCGATTCCCCATTCAATATGTTTTCTAATTGATTGTTCTCCACCATG
>CAZIMI010000149.1:0-3631 GCA_964540325.1 uncultured Methanosarcinales archaeon
ACTTTCTTTCCGCAATCAAAACAAACATAATACATTTTTTTCCCTCTAAAAAGTATAAGCCTTACCGGCAAACTTTACATCGCATTTACCACATCGCCAAATGCCTGCTGCTAAACGTTTAACTCCAGCCTTACTACAATATGGACATTTGTGTTTAGCTCGATGATGTTTCTCTAGTTTAGCAACTTTCTTTTTCGGCTTTCTACCATACCTTGCTCCAAATCGTTTTGTTGGCATATTTATCTCCTTTGATTATTAATATGGGGCCGCCCAGATTTGAACTGGGGTCTAAGCGTCCCAAACGCCCAATGCTAGATTGCTCCTGACTTAAATCAGTCCAAGCTACACTACGGCCCCGTTGTGTATTTATAAATATTTGGGTTTATTTTAAAAGCTTTTGGTTTAAAAGTTAGATTTTAACTTTTATCAGCTTTTTATCGCTTTTAGTCAATACTTTAACTTTACCATCAAAAACAATAGTATCTTCGATTCTTATCCCAAATTTCCCTGGAAAATAGATTCCTGGTTCAACCGTAAACACTTGCCCAGGTTCAATTTTATATTTATTTTCCTTCAAATAAGAAGGTTTTTCATGTATCTCAATACCTAAACCATGTCCCAATGAATGAATAAAGTATGATGAATATTTGCCTAACTGTTTTCTAGCAAATTGATCCAGTTCAGAAAATAGAATATTCTCTTTAACATTCTTGATTGCATTTTCCTGAATTCCCAATAAAAGATTATACTTCACAATTTCCTGTTTGTTTGGAGTGCCTAAAAATATTGTCCTAGACATGTCCGAGCAATAATGGCTATATTTGGCTCCAAAATCTAATAATAAAAATCCTCGTTTAAGTTTTTGGTTGGAAGTTAAATGGTGCGGAATGGCTGCATTTTTACCCATGGCAACAATTGTTGGAAATGCTAACTCTCCGTTCTTTTCTTTGATCTTTTTCTCTAAGAAATCTGCTACGTCTTGTTCGGTTTTTAACTTTCTTATACTTTTAATTAATTCAGAAAAAGCATAATCTGTTATCTGGCAAGCTTTTGAGATACATTTACATTCTTTATCTGTTTTAGTACATCTTAACTCAATCAGTTTCTTAGAAATATCTACAAATTTAGCTTTTGGAAACATTTTCTTAAGTTTCTTGGAATAAGCCATAGTAATCGAAGAATAATTTAAACCAATCTTCTTTACATTCTTGTTTAGCTTTTTTTTCCAATTTTTGTCAAGTAATTTTACTGTACATCCAGTTAGTTTCGGTTTCTTATCTAATTTAGTCAAATATAAAGAAACTGTTTTAGGAGTAATAAACAAATAAGAAAAACTTGGCTTGCATTGCGTGAAATAAGTAATATTAATATCGTCATCTGCAAAGATAACTAATCCAATTTTCTCTTTTCTTAAGTATGATTGGAATGCTTTCAGTTTCATATTAGTGAGTTAAGTAGTCCAAACTTAAAAATTCTTCCTTTTCATCTAGGTAATATGTCAGCCCGCACGGCGCCTATAATTTTCCTCAGTTTTCAAGCACTATACTTCGTTCTGTGTACTAGAAACCTTGAAAACACTTTCGGAAAATCGCCTCCTTTGGCGAGGCAGACATATTACTTTCCTTTTCTCACACTTCTACCAAATCTTTATAAAGCCTAATAATATACTATTTTATATGAAAAAGGTTGTATTAGATAATGGTTTGACAATACTATTTGAACAAAAGAAAGGCAATGCCGTAGTAATCGAAATCATGGTTAAAGTAGGCAGTAATTACGAAAAAGTTGATGAAAGAGGTATTTCGCATTTCATTGAACATATGCTTTTTGAAGGGACAAAGAAAAGACCAACTAATCTCCTAATCTCGAACGAAATTGAAAAGATTGGCGGCGAATTTAACGCTTATACAACTAATGAAAGAACCTGTTTTTATGTAAAAGTTCTCAAAAAACATTTCACTACTGCGATAGATGTTCTAGCTGACATTTTACAAAACTCCTTATTCAAAAAGGAAGATGTTATCAAAGAAAGAAACATTGTTGTTAAGGAAATTGATTTGGTAAATGACGAACCAAGATATTATCAATGGGATCTGTTGCAAAGAACAATTTTTGAAAAACATCCTACTAAATATCCTGTTTATGGTTCGAAAAAAGTTATTAAAGGTTTAACCAGAGAAAAAGTGTTGGATTATTTTAACAGATATTACATCCCCAATAATATGATTATTTCTGTTGTTGGTGATGTTAACAATTGGCAAAAAGAAATCAAAAATAGATTTGTTTCCAAAAGAAAAACTAAACTTTCCAGCAAGAAAATTAGTGAACCAACCCAAAGAAAGAATAAAGAGAAAAAAGAAAAGAGAAAGATTGCCAGTACATATTCTGTAATGGGTTTTAAGACTGTTCCCAGAAGTCATAAGGATAGTTATACCTTGGACATAATTAATGGTGTTTTAGGGAGAGGACAGTCAGGAAAAATGTTTACTGAAATCAGAGCTAAGAAAGGATTAGCTTACGATGTTGGTACACAACATCTAGCAGATATTGATTTTGGTTATTTTGCAATTTATGCTACCATTGACAAAAAGAATTTGCAGTTAGTAAAAAAAACAGTTTTATCTGAATTAAATAAATTAAAAACTTTAAGTGCAAAAGATCTCAACGAAGCCAAAACTTTTATTGAAGGCGATTATCTTTTAGAAATGGAAGACCCGCAAAAGATCGCTGACCAGATCGTTTTCTGGGAACAGGCTAAGTCTGCTAAATTAATGAAAAGTTATGTTACTAATGTTAATAAAGTTACTTTAAGCGACGTTAAACGAGTGATGGAGAAGTATTTTAAGTATCATACGTTTGTGATAGTGGAAGGGAAATGAATCTACCTAGTAACCTGATAACTCTCAACCAGTTTCTTTAATTTCTTTGCAGTTTTGTTCTTTTCAAAATGTTCTCTTACCGGAATCAGCAACTTATTAATCTCTCTGGCAACAGCAATCTTTAAATCAGCTGGATGAAGTTCGCCTTTTACAAAAACTTTCTCCAACTCTTCATAACTCTTAAACTCTAAGTTTCCACCCCATTTATTTGGCCGTTCAATCAACAATTTATCAACCTTTTCAAAAACAATATGTTTGCAATACTCTAAGACAGGATTATCTTCAACTTCTTTTTCAGGACAGAAAGCTTTATTGAATTTCCTTTTAATCTCTTCTTCAGAATCTGTCATAAAAATACAAGAGTCTGGTTTTGATTTAGACATTTTTAATTCTATTCCTCTGTCAACACCAGTTAACTTTGTCTCTGCAGGTTTGCCTAATCCCAATAACATATGATGAGATACAACTATTGGTTTTTTATAACCTAACTTAGGCGCAACTTCTCTTGCCAAAACATTTACTTTACGTTGATCCATTCCTAACTGGGTAATATCTGCTTTCAAATGAAAGATGTCTGCACATTGCATGCACGGATAAAAAATTTGTGCTGCAGAAAGTGAATCTTTATTACTCCTACCCATAATTTGACTGCAACGAGTAATTCTTGTAACTGAATTTAATCTGCCAATGTTAATTACTTTTAACCAATAATCTGTATCACTCATTACATCAGAAGCCCAAAGAAATTTTAC
>CAZIMI010000150.1:0-3597 GCA_964540325.1 uncultured Methanosarcinales archaeon
TATTAGTAGACCTAAAGAACGGATCTAGGTTCGTGGGAAAACTAAAAGCTTTTGATATTCACATTAACGTTGTTTTAGAAGAAGCAGAAGAACATGTAAACGGCGAAGTTAAAAGAAAACTGGGAACAGTTTTTATTAGAGGAGATACAATCATTATTTTGTCTCCTGCATAAGGTAAGATATAATGGGTTCAGAAAAATTAAGAATTTTTGAAACCCCTAGAAATCACAGAGGTGATTTCTAGTGGGTACAGGAACAGCAAGTATGGGTCGGAAATCCGGCAAGAAAACTCACATTCGGTGTAGAAGGTGTGGTGGTCATTCTTATCATGCTAAAAAGAAGAAATGTGCTTCCTGCGGTTATGGTGATACTGCTAAAACAAGGAAGTATAAATGGAACAAGAAGTGATGAAACTAAAAAAATTAAAAAAATAATCAAATTCCAAAATGTTCTTCGCAAAGTGCTCTTACATCTTTACTTTTAATTAATTCACATTTGTTTACATCTTCAGTTAATTTTGCTAATTTTAACTTGCACATTGCTCTACCCATTGGATCCACTAACTCTAAACAAAGTTCAAAGTTCTTTGTGTCTTTGGCAATATCGTAAACACATTTATCTTTTGATTTATCTGCAAGGAATTCACAAATCAAATGGTTGTTTGTTGCTTGAGCGATATCATTAAAACAATTAGCTCTTCTTTCATTATCATTTACCAAAGAACAATAAATATCTTTGTTATTATTCACAGCTAAATGAAAATTACAATTATCTTTCCAATATTCATCTGTAATTTCTTTACAGATATCATGGTTGTTAGTTAATTCTGCTATTTGCTCTTGACAATGTGCTTGAACACTATCAGTAACAATTAATTTACAAACTTTTACATCTTCTTTAATTTTAGCTAATTCTACTACACAAGAATCTCTGACAATTTCACTTTTAATTTTGCTGCATTTCCTTTCTTCTAAATAACAATCGTCTTTTGCTGCTCCTTCTAATGAAGCACATTTGCCAGTGTCTTTGACCATTGCCCCTTGCAGGGTGCAAGCGCTAAGAAAAAACATTAAAATTACCAATATTGAGATTATATATTTCATTTTATCTTCTGGAAGCAAAAACTACTTTTAAGGTTTATGAAACTTTAAATATTATGTTGGAAAAGTTATGTTTAATGGATTACTAAATATTTATAAATGTAAAACTAATAACTTAAATATAAAATGAAAAAAGTCTATCAACAGATCTGGAAACTAGCTAAACCGTACTATAAGAAAGGCCGTCCGATGGATATTAATCATATTGAATGGATGATGGAAGATGCTTTACTTGTTTGTGAGAAAGAAAATCTTGATGATACCTTGTTGCTGCCGTTAGTGATTTTGCATGATGTGGGCTATGCGGAAACTGGTCCAGGTTATTATGATAAAGAGTTAAAGATAGCACATATGAAAGTTGGTAAAAGAATTGCAAAAGAGATCTTAGAAAAAGTTGACTATCCTAAAGAAAAGATTAAGAAAATTTGTTATTATATTTCTGTGCATGACAATTGGTTTTTGGGTGATAATAAAGTTTATGAGAACGACATTATTTTGGCAACATTTACGGATTTAGATTTTATCTGGATGGTTGCTCCGAAAGGATTTCCCGAGTTTCTAAAGATTCTTAAAAAGAATAAAAAAGAGACAATTAAATTCATTGAAAATAATGAAAAACTTACTGCAAGACCTTTTGCCACAAAAACTGCTAAAGAACTTTATCAGAAATATTTGAATGAGAGGAAGAAAGGTTTATAAAATATAATAAAATAACTTTTAATATGAAATTCCTATCCATAGAAGAAGCAATTAAGAAAGGTAAAGGTAAAGTCTCTATTAGAGGCTGGGTTCACCGAGAGCGAGGCAGCAACAAACTTAAATTCATTACTTTAAGAGATTCTACTAACGTTATTCAATGTATACTTGATAGAAACAATTTTGAAAAAACTTGGAAAGAGATTGATGGGGTTAGAATTGAAACTTCTATGGAATTAACTGGAACTATTAAAAAAGATGAAAGAGCACCAACTGGATATGAAATTCAGGTTAACGATTATAAAGTTGTTGGCAAATCAGAAAATTTCCCTATTGGTAAAGATTTCTCAACTGAATTTCTGGCAGATAACAGACATCTCTGGTTGAGATCAAGAAAAATGACCGCCATTCTTAAAATCAGAAGTACTGTTTTCGGTGCTTTAGATGAGTTCTTTAAAGGAGAAGGCTTTTATGAATATCATTCACCAATCTTTCAGGCAGTACAGTGTGAAGGTGGTTCGGATTTGTTTAGCGTAGATTATTTTGGTAAGAAAGATGTTTTCCTGGCCCAGACTTGGCAGTTATATGCAGAGCCGGCAATTTTTGCTTTGGAAAAGATTTATACTATTGCACCAAGTTTCAGAGCAGAGAAATCTAAAACAAGCAGACATTTAACAGAATATTGGCATTGTGAGATGGAAGTGGCTTGGGCTACATTTGAAGATATCCAAGATTATGGGGAAAAGATGATTAAGTATGTTGTTAAGAAAGTTTTAGAGAAACATAAACCTGAGTTTGAAATTTTAAAAAGAGATCCAAAGATTTTGGAACCAACTGTTAAGAAACCTTTTGTGAGGATGACTTATACAGAAGCATTAAAGATTCTTAAACAAAAATGTAAGTTTAAAGTTGATTGGGGTAAAGACTTAAGAACTATCGAAGAAGAAAAACTAACTAAACTTTATGATGTTCCTGTAATTGTTACTCATTACCCAAAGCAAGTTAAAGCATTTTATATGACTGAAGACCCTAAAAACTCTAAAGTTGTCCAGGGTTGTGATTTCCTGGCTCCGGAAGGTTATGGGGAAATTATTGGCGGTTCTCATCGGGAACCTGATATTGATAAAATAAAAGAAAGATTAAGAGAAGAGGGCGAAGACCCGGCTGAATACGGATTCTATTTAGATACCAGAAAGTACGGAAGCGTTCCTCATGGTGGATTTGGTCTAGGTGTAGAAAGAATCATCACTTGGATTTGCGGTTTGGATAACATTAAAGATTCAATTCCCTTTCCGAGAACGATGGATCGGTATAAACCTTAATATTTCTCTACTTTTAATTCCTTTATTCTCTGAAAGTGTTTATCGTTCTTAGTGACAATTGTTTTTATTCCATGAGCTAAAGCAATTCCCGCAGTTAAACAATCTGCGTCATCAATCATTTGCCCTTTTTTTATTAGGTTGGCAGAAATTTCTGCGGCTTTTAGAATTCCACGGTCATCTAATGGTAATACTTTAATATGCTCAAATGTTTCTTTTGCTTGATGGAATTTATTTTGGGAAACATTTTTTAGGAATAGTCCTCTAATTGTTTCAAACATATTTATTTGTGTAGTTAATAATTGTTGTTGGGTTTCCAAAATCTTCAATGTTTCTGGTTTTCTGTTCAAAAGGTCAATTAAGAACGTTGCATCTAAGAGTTTCATTTGAGATTTAACCTTTTAATCTTTTCTTTAAGTAGGATTTTATTTTTAGCTTTGATTTTCTTTAAGTCTTCAATCATGCCTTCCCCTTCATCAGAA
>CAZIMI010000151.1:0-3555 GCA_964540325.1 uncultured Methanosarcinales archaeon
CAAAAATAGTACCATAATCTAACAAGCGTTGAATTCTACTTTGTTTAGTATTAATGTCGGGAACAAATCCTAAAGGATGAAAATAAACATGTTTTTTGTTTTGCTTGATTAAACCTTGAACAATCGTTAATTTATCTGTCGTAATCTTGTATCTTAATATGAATCTTGAGAACTCAGCTGAAACAAAGGAAAATAAGCTTATCCCTAAGACAAAGTAGCCGATTGTTGGTTTGACGTATATCCCTTTAAAATAAGCGGTTAATAAGAGAATTAAAAGGAACGCTCCACAAATATATTCTAATAATAAAGCTTTTCTTGACATTTTAAAAGTGTAAAGTACTTTGCTCGGCTCTTTTTCATCCATAAAGTTGTTATTCTGAAAAGGTTTATATATTTTGTTGTGGTTTTCTACATTTATGCCCGAACTGCCAGAAGTGGAAACTATTGTTGGACAGTTGAAAAAGAAGCTAGTTGGTAAGAAAATAAAGTCTGTTGATGTTCTTAATCGGAAAGTAATTGATTCTAAAGTTGGAAAAGTTTCTGGAGTGAAAGTAGTTAAAGTTTGGCGAAGAGCGAAATCTATTGTTGTTGAATTAGGTGGGAAGAAGTTTCTATTGGTTCATTTACGGATGACTGGCCATTTTCATTATCTTCCTAAAGGAAAAAAGTTAGACCCAAAGTTTGAGAAGTTTGTAGTTGCTCGGTTCCATTTGAATAATGGTTCTGTTTTAACTCATAATTCGATTCGGAAGTTTGGTTCAATAAGATTGTTGAGTTTAGAGGGGTTAGAGAAAGAGTTGTCTAAATTGGGAGTAGAACCTTTGGAAATTAATTTTAAGAAATTTGAAGAGATTATTGGTGAGAAGAAAGGAAATATCAAGACCACATTAATGGATCAGAAAGTGATTGTGGGCATTGGCAACATTTATGCTCAGGAAGCGCTTTATTGGGCTGGGATTGATCCTAAACGGAAATGTGGGGATTTATCTTCCAGTGAGATTAAGAAACTTTATAACCAGATTGGAAAGGTTCTTCGGTTAGCAATAAAACATCATGGTACGACAATTGATAATTATGCTCATATTGAAGGCGCAGGAGATTTTCAGAAACGTTTAGCGGTTTATCAATGTAAGATATGTCCAAAGAAACATTTATTAAAGAAAATCAATTTAGGTGGTAGAGGGACATATTATTGTTCCCAGTGTCAAAAATGATTAAGAGACTATTGAAGAAACTTAAGAAAAAAGAAGAGAAAAAGTATCCAAACAGATTCTTAAAACATTATTATTTGAACCAAGAGAAATTAAATAAGGAAAGAAGGGGAAGTTATTCTCAGCGAAAGAAGAAAGGAATTTGTGTTCGGTGTCATAAAAAAGCAGTTTCCGGGATTGTTTTTTGTTCGTACCATCAGAAGCTTCAGAAAGGCTATAATAAGAAAGCGAGGGGGAAGAAATAGATTAACTTTTCCAAACTTTTAACAAATCTTCTTGAGAATATTTTAACATTACTTGCAGAATTCTCCAAGCAAGTTCAACTTGTTGCTTAACATAATTGTTCCCGGGGTCATTAGCTCCGGTATGTGAAGACATGATAATTAGTGTTGTTAATCTAGACATAACCAAAATGGGTAAAGTTTTTTCTTCAATTTCAGTTAGGGGAAATATTTTATTATAAGCTTGATAAACTATTTTGCTTTTCTCCAACGGATTTTCTTGCCTTAACATAAAATGGGCCATGGCAATTGCTAAGTTGTTTACATATTGTGTATAAGAAGCATCTCCATAATCTATTAAAGCAGTTATTTCCTTTCCATCATTAGATAGAACATTAAATTCATTTTCATCGTTGTGAGTTATTCCTGCCCTCAATTGTTCTTTGATTGGAACAATCTCTTTTTCAAAAAGATTTAATATCTCTTCTACAACTTTACGCTTTTCTTCTTCAACAGAATTCAAATATTCTCTAATTAAAAGAACATTCTGTAAATCCCACATGTAGTTTTTTCTGTGAGCGGCAGGATGATTAAAGTCTTGTAAAGCTAAATCAATCTCCGCAGAAAGCTTTCCGACATTAACTAATAATTCCGGACTATAATCCTCAGAAACAACTGACTTTCCTGGAAGGAAAGTTAACAAACGAATAAATGCTTCATCTACTTTAGTAATTTTTTCTTCTTTAAGTGAATTAATTACTTTTGGAACTGGAAATCTTTTATTTTCTAGATGTTCCATCATTTTATTTTGAAAATCTAAACTTTCAAAAGTGTCAACAAAAGTTCTTTTGAAAACAAATTCTTTTCCTTGATTGAAAACATAAAAATTTTGATCATAATAACCATCAAGTTCTTTAATTTCTTCAGCTTCAATATTAAAATGTTCTTTAAGAAGTTCTTTTGCTTGTTCTAATGATATCTTTTTATTCATTTAACATGAAATCTCTTACTCTTTGATAAATTTTTTCATTTTGAACAGAGATTACTGGTCCAATAGGTGTTTTTGGAATTAAATGTTTTTTTTTAGCTCCGGCTAAATCCGGAAGAAATTCTTTATCTTTTCCTAGTTGGTAACCATCAAGATTTCCAACCACTCCTCCTAAAGCAATAACTGCGGGGGCCAATCCCATAATGTCGTGTAATCTTGTTCCTTTAGCACCAATGGCCGCAGAAGTTCCTAAATGTTGTTCTCTTTCTCCGCAATTTTCTATTAATCTAGCTAAGTAATCAACCTGCGCTCCGGTGGCATGAAGAATGTTTTGATCTCCAGCTTGATTTGCCCCATTGTAAAGGTTAGCGAACCAATTAGGAAAATTTTCTCCTTCTTCTAAAAAGAATGCTAGTAAGTACTTAACATCTGTTCTGTTTTGGTCAAATGGTTTTAATTTCTTAGTACCGGTTACTTCAAATGAATCTCCTTTTTTTCCAACTTTAAATTCAAAAACATCTCCAGTTTCAGTAGAGCCAAAATAACCTTTCATTTGTCTTGGCAAAAATACTGCGCCTCTTAAAGGCATGATAACTCCGTCTTTCTCATAGAAAATTCCTGCGGAAGGACCATAAGCACTGTCTATTCCTGCTGGCCTGCTTCTTGCACATTCTGTTCCATCTAAACCATCTAAAACTAAAGTTTGTTCATGTAATGGGTTTTCAACAATTCCTTCTTCTCCAAAAAGTCCGCCTTCATAATGATTTTTTCTCATTACTGCAGCCATAATATTTTCAGATTTTTTATCAATATAAGTGGCGACGTCTGCATTTCCCTTACTTTCTACAGAGTCTTCAATTTCTCTTCTAACATCTGGATCTATAAGAGATTTCTCCAATAAAGAATCTGCCCAAAGTCCAGCAGTAACTACTGCTTTGGCTATGTCTTCTAATTTTTCTGGAAATGATACATTTGGAAGATCATAATTCATTTTAAGCTTAAAAACATAGTTTTCTTTATAAATTTATGGGTTTTTATTACTTGGGGGTAATTACACTCTATTTTGTTAAAATACACTATTTCTTATGTTGACTAATTTTCTACAACAAGCATTTATGAACTAGTATTCTCTCCA
>CAZIMI010000152.1:0-226 GCA_964540325.1 uncultured Methanosarcinales archaeon
TTTACCGGTTTTGTGCTGAGTATGGGGTTCCTCATCAAGCTGTTGGTAAATTAGTGGTTGCTACTAATCCCCGAGAGGAAGAATATCTTGAAGATGTAGTTAGAATTTCTAGAGAAAATGGAGTTCCTAATTTTCGTCTTATTGATGGTGTAGAAGCAAAAACTATGGAACCAAACATTATTTGTACTAAAGCTGCATATTTTCCTACTTCTGGAATTATTGATGC
>CAZIMI010000152.1:237-3494 GCA_964540325.1 uncultured Methanosarcinales archaeon
TATGTCAACATTAAGGGCTTTAGCAAAAGAAAATGGTACAGAATTTCTTTTTGGGACTAAAGTTGCTGATATTAATCCTAAAAAATCGGGATTTGAAGTCACTACCTTAACGGAAGGGGCCCAAGGCGGATATAGTACTTTCGAAACAGAATTATTATTTAACTGTGCAGGACTTTATTCTGATGAAATAGCTGGTATGGTTAACCCTGAGAATGGTTGGGAAATTTTTCCGGCAAGGGGAGAAGCTGCTAATTTTTATAATACTAGAAGAGAAGAATTACAGGCCGGAAGAATGAATGTTTACCCTGCTCCGTTTGGTTTTTTTAATGAAACTGGAGAAAAAGCAGAGGTTTCTTTTTCTGAATTTGAAAAATTGCTTAATGAAGGAAAAGTATCTAAGATGGTCGGAGTACATTTATCGCCTACATTTGATGAAACTGGAAAAGTAGGAAAAACAGTTATGGTTGGTCCTGGTATAAGTATTGGTTTTGGTAAAGAGAACTATAAGCACCATCACCCTTTAGATTTTTATGTTAAAGAAGTTAATGGATTTTTACCTCAACTTAAAGAGGAAGATTTAAACTTTCATCAAGTTGGGATTCAGGCTAAAACTAAAACTCATTATGATTGGGTAATTCAAAGAGATGAAAAACATCCTAATTGTGTTCAATTAGTGGGAATTGATTCTCCTGGCTTAACTGGAAGTTTAGCTATTGCGGGGTATGTGCTGGATGATCTGTTGGAGATGGAAAAATGAATCTTGAAATCTTAAAAAGTCATCATGATTTCAAAAGTGAACCGGAAATAGCTGTAGTGATGGACGTCTTTCGTGCAAGTAATACTATTCTATCAATTCTTAGTAGCGGTGCTGAGTACGTTATTCCTACAACAGCAAATACTGAAGAAGAAGTTGAAGCGATAAGAGCAAAATATCCTGACCATTTATTTTTTGGAGAACATGGCGGATTTAAGTTTGCTAATGCTGATTATGATAATTCTCCAAGTAAAGCTGCTGAATTAGATTTAACTGGAAAGAAAGTTATCATTGCTTCTACTATGGGCACTAAAGCTATTGTTGCTACTGAGGATGCATCCGAGACGATTATTGCTACGTTTGGTAATATTGATGCGGTTGTAGATTATCTTAAAAGTAAAAAAGATGTCAGTTTAGTTGGTTGCGGAGAGATGGATGGCAACATACCTATAGAATCTTTAGAAGATTATTTTTGTGCTCAGTCAATATATGATGCGCTTATGGAAAAACCAAGTCAATTAGGTTCATATTTGACTAGATTGAAATCTGAAGGTCGAGGAACAGAAAGAATGCTTAGAACTGGGTTAGAGAAAGATTTAAAGTTTTGTTTAACTCCTAACTTTACTGAGATGATCCCTTATGTTGACAAAACTGGGGATGTGATGAAAATAATGGCTTTAAAATAGCTCAATCATAATGCAATTAACTAAAGAACTGTTTGTAATTCCTGATGATGGAAATTACATATTGTATGCTCCTTTAAAAGGAAGTGTTATGCTGGTAAATAATGGAGTAGTTAATTTACTTCAGGAAATTGAAAGAGGCGAAACTCCTGAAAAAAATGAAACTTTGGATGAACTTGTTAGTGAAGGAATTGTTGTTGATAAAGAAGAATCTTTAATTATTACAGTGCCAGAAGAATTTGCTCCTACCTCTGTTACTTTATTTCCCACTACTGATTGTAACTTGCGTTGTATTTACTGTTATTCTTCTGCTGGAGAAGAGAAAGTTAACATGGATTGGGATGTAGCAAAAGCAGCAATTGATTTGGTTGTTGATAACACTTTAAAGAATGAAGAAAATAAAGTTCGGATAAATTTTCATGGAGGAGGAGAATCGATTTCAGTTAATTTTGATTTAGTTAAGAGATCAGCGGATTATTTACGTGAAATTGCTGAAAAGAATGGTCTTGCTTCAAGAGTAGCTTCTTCTACTAATGGTGTCATGAATGAAAAACAAGCGGTATGGGTTGCTGAAAATCTAGATTCGGTTAGTCTTTCTTTTGACGGTCCGGAAGAGATTCAAAATAAGCAGCGTCCAGCAAAAAATAGTTCTGGATCATATGAAACAGTTCTTACTACTACCCAAATTTGGAATAGTTTAGGAAAGCCGTTTAGTATTAGAAGTACAATAACTAGAGATAGTTGCTCACAAATGGAAGAGATACTATACTTTTTTGCTAACGAAATTGGTGCAAAAAGAGTGCATGTAGAACCATTACATGGTTGGGGAAGATCTGGAGTAAGTAGAGTTTCTCCTCCAAATCCCATTTATTTTGTTAATGAATTTCTTAGACTAAAGAAAAAAGCAAACGAAATTGGTGTTGATTTCGTAACAAGTGGACTAAAAGATACAATTTTAGACCGTTATTGTGGTGCATATGGAAAAAGTTTTGTTGTTAATAGTGACGGTTTAGTATCAAGTTGTCTTGTTCGTATGGAGGAATGTTCTTCGGATGACTCTTATTTTGTTTATGGAAAATTTAACTTTGAAGAAAGGAGATTTCTCTTTGATCAGGAAAAAATTGTAGCACTAGGAAATAGGAATGTAACTAGTAATAGTTATTGTAGTGATTGTTTTGTCAAGTATAATTGTGGTGGGGGTTGTTTAGCTAGGGCTGATATTGTTGGAGAAGAACATCGTCCTTCTGAATATAAATGTCAAGTAACTAAAGCTCTTATGGTTGATAAATTAAAAAAATCTTTGAAAAAATAAACTGGAGGAAATAAAAAATGACAAGTAAAACATTAGAACAAGAAACAAAACCGGATTTTAAGTTGTGTGGGCTTTCAAGAATTGTAACTGCGGATGAACCTCAAATTCGTCATAAAGCAAGAATTTATGATCCAAAAGTTCATGGTGATGGTTATGGTTGTCTTTTATGTCCGGGAGATTGTGCACTTGCTTGTGAAGAACATGGTCCTGGTTATGTTAGGTAGATAAAACAAAATAACTTTTAATTTACATTATGATGAAAGACATGCTTTGATAGTTTAATACATAAAAAATATTAGAAAAAATCACTCTTCTTCTTCACTTTCTATGAAAGAATTTAATGTGTGACAACTGATCATTGCCCGATAAGAAATTTTGTTTGCCATTTTTAAAAACACCTACACCCCTTTTTTATTTATAACATCTACCTTAACATTTACAGAAAAAGAACTTGTTTATAAATAATGTTGAAGTCTAAAATATATTCTCTAAGCCGATACCATTCTGG
>CAZIMI010000153.1:0-3435 GCA_964540325.1 uncultured Methanosarcinales archaeon
AGAGAAAAGTATTGGTAAGACTGTTACTTGGAAAAGTCCTGCTGGAAAAGAGATTAAAGGAAAGATTTCTGCTTTACATGGCCGGAAAGGTAATGTTAGAGCTATTTTTGAAGATAAAGGACTGCCTGGGCAAGCTTTAGGGCAGAAAATTAAAGTTGAGTGATTTCTTATAGAGTGATTTTAAGCTTAAAAAGAGAGCTTCATTGATTTCGTCCTTGTTGTTACTTTAGAGTGATAAATAACCGAAAGCTTTATAAATGCAAACGACTATTTAGCTTTAAGATGGGTAGAAATATCGCTATTGTAACAAAAGAGGATTTTCCAAGAGAAGTTACGCTAGAAGATGTTATCTCGATGGGAGGTCAAGCAAAACGGTTTTTAGGATTCTCAGACTTATTAAACAAATTAGGAATCAGTGAAAGAGAAGATAGAATCAGACAATATACTTATAATGAATTTCTTGAAGAAAATCATAACAAAATTGATAACATTGTTATAGACAATTATGTTTCCAGAGATAGTTCTTTAGAAAGAGGATTACTTTCACAATTACAAACCCAAGAATATGAGAAAATCGTTAACCTTTCTGGTGAATCTTTAATCCAAAATGAATTACGAAAAAAACATTTGAGAGAAGCAGATTTATCAAAATACAAAGATCTTAGTTTAAAAGTACTTTCGGGTAATAAAGTTCTTACCCAATATCTTTTAGGAGAAGCTCACCCAGCACTGATTCCATTACATGGTTTTGGGTATTTTACTTCTGAAGATTCTGCTAATTTAGAATTACCAAATGAAGAGATTATAGTTAAACCTGCTCAAGGATCATTAGGTAACGGAGTAAAAAAAATTAATGGAAAAGATGTTAATTTGCATCATATTCCGGATTCACCTTTCGGAGTGCAACTAGCACAGAAATATATTAAACAAAAATCTGTAGAAGAGTATAATCGTCCAACGGACTTAAGAGTAATTGTTACAAAAGTTAATGGCAACTATCATTATCACGGGATGATTCGTGTTGGTCCGGAAACTGGAGATTGTTCAAACTTATCTGCAGGTGGAATAGGTATCGGAATTGTTCCCGGAAGAAGAATTGAAGATCCGGTAGAAAGAGAAATGGCCCGTTTTTATGATATTAATCCCGACGATCCAAGACTGCCAAGAAAGATTCTAGAATACTCAAAAGAGTTTGCCGACAAATTCAATTATGGGGTTTTAGGACTAGACTTTGTTGCTGAAAAAACAAAAGGCAAACCATCATTCAAATTATTGGAAGCAAACAGCAACCCAGGAGAAAAAATATTTCATTATTTGGGTTTAACCAATAATGCTAAATTGGAAGATTTAGTAAGAGACCATAGATTGGATGCAAGAATCCCAAAAGATACTTGTTTATCGAATGCCCAAGTAGCCAAAGCTAGAATCTTAAAATTAATCCATACACTAAAAACTGCTGGAATAGAAATGAGAGAGGTAGAAGAAAAGTTAGCTTTAAGTGGCGAATTATACGGATTTAGGTACAAAGGTTTTAGTGAACCTGAAATATCTTCAGGATCGGAAATGGACTTACAACAAATTTTAGAAGTTCCAGGAAATAAAGAGACAAACATTTTACGGGACTATCTTATAGTAAACGGTGTCCAAAATGAAGCTTTACAATTAAGAAGGGACAGAAAAGCAATAACTAAAAGAATTTATAGAAATAATAATCTTTTAAGTAAGATTTCAGAAGTAGATAAAAGTATTGAGCAAGGTATTGTTGATAGTTTTGCTACATTAAAAAATCAATACGAAAGAATTACCGGAAAAAGAATTAGAAGTAAAGAAAGACTGAATGGAACCCTAATCAGTCAAATCAAGAGCCATCTCTTTAAAGAAGCGGAAGAGGATTATAAAAAGTTAATAAAAACTGAAGAGATATTTAATGAGGCATACCACTCTAGAGATTTAAAAGAAAAAGAGAGATTGTATAGAAAAGTACTGAAAATAGACTCTAATGATAATCAAGCCAGAATAAACCTTGGATTTGTACAATATAAAAGTGGAAAATATGTTGCTGCAAGGAAAAAATTGGAACACATAGTTGGCTCTGCCCCGAAATTTAAGAGAGCAAAAAGAATTTTGAAAGAAATGGACAGGGAAAGTAAAGAATACTGTGAACAAGCTTATCTTTCTAAAGACTTGTCTACAAAAATTAAGTTATACGAAACTGCAGCAAGACTAAACCCCCATAATAGTAAAGCAAGACATAATGTTGGGTTTTTGTATGCTAAACAAGGAAGATTGGAAGAAGGTAGAAAAGTTTTGAAAAAGTTATTAGAAGAAAAGCCAGGATTAAAAGGAACGCAAAGAGTGTATTCTAAATTATTAAATGGAAGAATATAATTAATTGGATAAATAATGATGAATATAAAAACTTTAAAAAGAAAAGGCTGGAATTTGCACGATACAAGAATTAACCGAGCAAAGAGAACAATAACTCCTCATGGAATAGATTATATTCTTAATAATTTGCCGGGTGAAACAGGAAGAATAATTGATGTTGGCTGTTCATCTGGAGAAACCACAAAAGAATTAGCTTTGTTATGTCCAAACCATGAAGTGGTAGGATTAGACTTTGAACAAAAAAAGATTGATGAAGCAAAAGAAAAAAATAGTTTACCAAATACAGTTTATCTTTGTGGGGATGGAACTAAACTTAATGATTATTTTAATCAAGGATCTATTGATGCTGTTTTTGCATTAAACAGTATAACCTTCCTTCATTTATTGACTGAAGACTTGGGTGTTGTAAAAAAGTTTGTAAAAGGATCAGAAAAAGTTCTTAAAGAAAATGGTACATTGGTTGCAACTTTAAACATGGCCATGTTAATGGCATATAAAGGAGAAGAAATGGTAAAGAAGTTTTATCAGGAAACTTATGGTTTAAATCCAGCTACAGCTCCGGGTTTCTTAAATGGATATGTAAGAGAAGATAGTTTAAAAGAAGGCCTTAATCTTGCCTATGTTAGAGAAATGCTTCTCGCTCAACCAAAAGAAATAAAGACACCATTAACAAAAAGTGTTGAAGATAATTACATCCCTACGGATTATTTTAGAGATTGGGTTTCTTTTTTCAATCAAGAATTTATGATTAAAGAAAATGGGATAGTTCCTGCAAAAGAACTAGAACCGGGAATCATTAGAGATAATTTTAATCATTACGGACAATATAGTAAAAGATATCCGTTTAGAATCAAAAAAGTTAAAGACAGAAAAGATACAAAAGTTTATACTTCATTGGTTGAAAAGAAATAATAATAAATTTATTCTTCTTCTACACCTTCACCAGGAGGAATCTCGCCAGGCATTTCTCCGTGAGGGATATGAGACCTTCCAACTTCATTAGGAACAGCAACATCCAGTTCATCTTCTTCGATAAAACGGGTAATT
>CAZIMI010000154.1:0-3428 GCA_964540325.1 uncultured Methanosarcinales archaeon
AAAGCATATGGAACATATAAATGATTTATTATTAGAAGCGCGGGAAGAGCTCAAGCGTCTTGAACATATTATTTACGTCAGTCTAAAGTATACTAGAACTGTGGATGTGATCATTAATGCTTTAGATAGATTGATTGACGTTTATAATTTGACTGTTGAGGCCCTGCTGGAAAAAGCTAAAGATGAAAAAAAGATTTCTGTTTTGCCCAAAAGCCCCGCTCTAAGAGCAACAAGATTAGCTGAAACATATCCAGAAGACAAACAACTGCAAAAATATCTTAATTTTTACTCCTTCTTGAAAACAATCTTAAATCTGCCTTATGAAAGAAGAAGAGAGTACAGAAGACACGTTACTTTGGTTGTTAAGTTAAAGAATAGTACTGCTGAAGCCAATATTGATAATCTGACCAATTGCGAAAGATTTGTCCATAATTTCTTTACTTATGCTTGGGAATTGGTTAATGGTAAACCTGTAGAAGAAGATTGACTCTAATAAAAGCTAGCTTCTAAGAACAAAAATATTAAATACTCATTCTAATTTTAATCATATAATAAATATAAAAGAGAGGTTAAAAATGACTCGCTTTATTGCTTTAGTTTCAGGAAAAGGTGGTGTTGGTAAGACCACTACAACTTTGAATTTAGGTCATGCCCTTAGTAAATTAGGAAGGAAAGTTTTACTATTGGACGCTAATTTGGTTACACCAAACTTATCTTTACAATTAGGTATACTTAACCCTAAAGGAACATTAAATCAATTCTTACGTAAAGAGAAAAATGTTTCTGATATCACTTACCTACACGAATCAGGAATATCATTAATTCCTTCATCACCATCTTACGCAGAATATCAAAAAACCAATCCTCAGAAGTTGACAGAAATATTTGAACATTTAGATGATACTGCTGATTTTGTTCTTATCGACTCTCCTAGTGGTTTAGGTTACGAAGTCAACCAAGTTTTAAAGAATAGTGATGAAGTTTTAATAGTAGTCAATCCAAACCTTAGCTCAGTTATGGACGCCCTAAAAACAATTCAATTAGCGAAAGCCAACAATAATTTTGTTGCTGGTATAATCTTAAACATGAGTAATAATGGCAGAAATGAACTTAAACAGGATGAAGTTGCCAACATTCTTGGCCATCCGATTATTGCTAACATTAAACATGACAGAAAAATAAGAAAATCGTTGCATAAACAAGCACCTTTAACTCATTTATATCCCCGCTCAAGATCAGCAAAGGAATTTAACAGAATTGCTGAATTTATCAGCCTTAACCGGCTATTACAAGAATGAAAGAACACAAAAAATTAAAACTGCAAGAGAAAGGTTGGAATGAAGAAGAAATTAAGAAAGCTGAAGGTATTTTAGAAAAAGAAGAGAAACATGACACTCATTTTTCTAAGATTGTTTTCTGGAGTGCGTTAGTAGTTATTATCTTTGCTAATTTATTGGTCTCATTAATTTTAATTCCCTTTTTGATAGTCTTAAACAAATGGCTCCTTTACACAATAATAATAATTCTGGCAGGGACTGTAGGTTTCCTTTACAATTTTTTAATCATGGATATCGGCCATTTAGAAAAGAAACACCATTTAATGGCAGGAATAATCGTTCCTGTTCTTGCCCTTGCTAATATGATAATAATGGTATTTGTTTCCAACAGATTTATTAGAGATTTAAAAGTTGACAATGTCCAGCATAATATTTGGATAACTGCAATAGTTTTCGCAGTTGCATTTATCATCCCTTATATTTTTTATAAAATTATAACGAAAATTAAAGAAAGTAGAAAAGCAACTTTAGTAAATTAACTAAGTTCTTGTAGTTTCTCTCTAAGATCTTTTATTGCTGAAAAATGTATTTGGCTGACTCTAGTTTGAGAAACATCAAATATTTTAGCAATTTCTTTCATCTTTAATTCCTGGAAATAATATAATTGTAAAAAAATCCTTCTTTTATCATGGCTTAATTCCTGAACTGCTTTATATAAAGGCCGAATTTCTTCTAATAGTGAAATGGCTTCTTCTAAACTTTTTTCTCCAGAATTAAAACTTTCATAAAAAGATTTTTTATTTCCTTCTTTGTCAACAATTCCCAATTCGTCCACGCTGATAAGACGGGTGCTAATCCTAGATCTTAATTTATAATACCGATTTAAATCGACCCCCAATTTATTTGCTATTGCTTCATCACTAACTTCTTTACCAGCTTTTCTTAAATCATCAACAATTGCTTCAACTTTATTGGCATCAACACGGCTAGATCTGGGAAGATCATCACCATATTTTCTTAAATAGTCAATCATTGCCCCTTTAGTCCTTAAAGCAACATAGCTGTTTGTTAAAGGCCTTTTTTCAGAATTAGATTTCTCTACAGATTCGATTAAAGCTACAATCCCTTCCCCAATTAAATCGTCTACGTTTGCATAACAAGCTCTAGCAACATTGTGTGCTATACCTCTCACTAACAAAGAATATTTTTCAACTTCTTGATTACGTTCAGTTAATCTCTGTTTGACATCCATTATCATTTTCCAGAAAATAATTTATTTATAATAATTATGAATATTTAACTCCCCACACCAATCAAAATAATTCCAAAAACAATCCCCATTAATGCAAAATACTTCCACTTGTTCATTTTTTCTCCTAAATACTTTACAGAAAAGATAGTCGTCCAAACATAAGTTAAAGACACTAAAGGGTACACAACACTTAATTGTTCCATACTTAAAACTACAAGGTAAAAAAGAGTGGAAAAAACATATAGAGATAAACCGTTCCAAAGTTCAATACTAAACAATAATTTACTAAATGAATATTTATTTGTTCCTTTCTTGATCACTGCGGTTCCGACTGCTCCAATAAAAGAACCAACAAAAATTATTGCTAATGCTAAGAAATTAACCACTAGCAACCACCTCTTTTTTTTCCGAAGCCAAACCTAAAAGACTAACTGAAAACAAAATAAATATTACTCCTCCCCACTTCCAAATATTCATCACATCCTCTGGGAAAAGCCAAGAAGACAATAAACTCACCCAAACATAACTGGTAGCAACAATTGGAAACAAAATACTTAATTCTCCTTGTTTAAAAGCTAAAAGCATAAGCAAAAATCCAAAACCATAAAAAACAAAACCTAAAATAAAAGGTAAATTAAATATTGTTATTAAAAAATTTAAGTCTATCCTGTTTATCCCATATTTCCATAATATCTGTCCAGTAGAAGTAAAGATTGTACAAATAACCATTAAAACTATTGCTTTAAATGAACTATTAATTTTCATTCTAAACCTAGCTCATACTTGTTTTATAAATTTACTGAAACTATAGGCTTCATCTGGAATAGCACTATTTTGTATACTACATAAAATGGGAAAAATATCCCATTTTAGTACTGAAAAATGATCTTTGTCATTTT